>JAISHE010000053.1 GCA_031262745.1 Culturomica sp.
GATAGACCACATTTCCGCACTTTTTTGAACTGCGTCTAATAAAACGCTTTGCCAAGGATCGAATTGGGCATCTGTGCCCGGAATGAAATCATGTATGGACATAATGTTAATAGTTAATGGTTAATGATTAATGATTTATAAATAATACACACCCATTCTTTCGGGGTGTTAAACTAACAGTTGCGTATTCCCTGAGAACATTTTCGGAGTTCCCGAACTCATTTCCGGAATTCCCGAACTCATTTTCGGAATTCCCGAATTCATTCTCGGAGTCCCCGAAATCATTCTCGGAATTCCCGAATTCATTCTCGGAGTCCCCGAAATCATTCTCGGAGTTCCCGAATTCATTTTCGGAGTTCCCGAATTCATTTTCGGAATCCCCAAATTCATTTTCGGGATAACGGGAATGTTTGAATTGATATAATAATCTATCTTTAGTCATTGTTTTTGCAATTTAGAAGGTTGAATTATGTTTGAAAGAGGATAAAATCTCGTATCGGATTGTACGGCAGTTGTCAACGATACACGGTTTGAGGTATATGACATTATGAAAGGTTTATACGTTATCATAAAAGTATTTTATATTATACGTACAATTTACCTCCTTTTTTCTTCAAACCCAATTTTAGATCGATTTTTCTTTAATTTTTTAACGTTTTTTTCTTTTTTACTCAAAATATGTGTTGGATAGTAGGGCAATTATCTTCTTCTTTAAATTTTGGCACACAGCGCAATGCTGCCATAAAAATTTAAGAATGGGCTTTACGTTGCCGTTTGAATTCTTTTTAATACTTTTGCACCTAATAAAGTTGAACCCCATGTCTAATCTTGTTGATGTAAAAATTTTCTCATGTCAGAGCAGTGTCTATATTGCGGAAAAGATAGCGACAGCCCTTGACTCGGAACTTGGTAAAAGTTCTATTTTGAAATTCAGTGACGGTGAATTTTGTACGGCGTTTGATGAAACAGTGAGAGGAGAGCACGTGTTCATTGTGCAATCCACTTTCCCGCCAAGCGACAATCTTATGGAACTTCTGATGATGATTGATGCGGCTAAGCGTGCATCTGCATATAAGGTAATTGCAGTGATGCCGTATTTCGGTTTTGCACGTCAAGATAGGAAAGACCGTCCGCGTGTGGCAATAGGTGCGAAGTTGGTTGCAAATATGTTGATGGCAGCAGGTGTCGACCGTGTGATGACGATGGATTTACATGCCGACCAAATACAGGGATTTTTCGATATTCCGTTGGATCATCTCTACGGTTCTTCCGTTTTGGCTCCTTACATTGCTTCGCTCAAATTGGACAATCTTGCAATTGCATCTCCGGATATAGGGGGTTCCAAGCGAGCAAATTCATGGGCAAAGTATTTCCATTCCGATCTGATTATCTGCCACAAGACAAGAGAGAAGCCGAATGTTGTTTCGGAAATGAAGGCGATAGGTGATGTGGAAGGTAAGAATATCGTGATTGTCGACGATATGATCGACACTGCCGGTACAATCTGTAAAGCTGCCGACATGCTGAAATGTTTGGGAGCAACATCTGTGCGTGCCGTTGCATCTCATCCCGTGCTATCGGGTGCTGCATACGAACGCATCGAAGATTCCGCTTTGGAAGAAATAATATTTACGGATTCCATACCGCTTAAAGAAACAAGCCGGAAGATAAAGGTGATTAGCGTAGCCGAGATGTTTGCACACACTATTCGTAACATCATCGAACATAAATCTATTAGCGAAAGCAACTTTATATTGTAACCCTTAATCGGAATGTGGACTAAAATAGCAGGATTAATTCTTAGAAACAGGTGGACTTTCATAATTTGTGTGTTGTTAGGCACTGTTTTTATGGGTATCCAGATGCGAAATGTTCACATGTCTTACGAGCATGCCGATTTGTTGCCGGCAACTGATTCTGCTTTCATTGACTATCAGAACTTTCTGCACACATTCGGTCAGGAAGGTAATGTTATGGTGGTAGCTGTTGAAGATTCCAATTTCTTTGAACTAAATAAGATTAACGATTGGATTAAAATGGGCAACGATATTACTGCGCTCAAAGGCGTAACGGCTTTAATCTCTGCCACCCACTTGTTTAATCTTTATAAGGACACGGAACATCAACGTTTTGAGGTTAGAGAAGTTTTTCCCGACAGTGTTGAGTCCCAACATGCCTTAGATAGTTTAGCCGACATTATTCGCAATCTACCTTTTTATAACGGAACCCTTTATAGCCTTGAGCAAAACACCTACGGCATGATGATAACCGTTGCTGCCGATGTGATGAACTCTCCCGACAGGGTGCGACTGGTGAAAGAAATTCGTAGCGTTACCGATAATTTCTGTAACAAGCACCAAATTGAAATGCACTATTCGGGAATGCCCTACATTCGAGTTGTGAATGCAGAGAATATAAAGTTTGAGATGTACCTTTTTATAGTGCTATCACTTTTGATAACGACAATTATTCTCTATTTCTTTTTTCGTTCTTGGCGCACGGTTCTATTTTGTGTAGGTATTATAGGTTTATGTGTTATTTGGGCTGTGGGCTACATGGCACTTTTTAATATTAAAATAACCTTGCTCACGGCAATGTTGCCGCCACTGCTGATTGTTATAGGGATACCTAATTGTGTGTTCATGATTAACAAGTATCACACGGAGTATATGCTGCATGGCAATCAAATCAGAGCTTTGCAAAGAATGGTGCAGAAAATCGGTAACAATTGCCTGCTTTCCAATATAACCACAGCTGCCGGTTTTGCAACTTTCATCATAACTTCAAGCCAAATACTTGTGGATTTCGGTATCATTGCTTTTGCCAGCATCACCACCGAGTTTTTTATTTCCGTAATACTTATTCCGGCTATATTCGGTTTCCTTCCCCCTCCGGAAGAAAAGCAAACAAAACATTTGAAGAATGTCTTTATAAATGACGTGCTTCATTATTTAAATAACTTGGTTAAAAATCATAGAAACTATATTTACTGGGTAAGCGGTTCGTTTGTTGCGGTGAGCATTGTCGGAATGTCTTTAATGAAAACCACCGGATATATGGTTGACGATTTGAAACCTTCCGACCCTATACGACAAGATTTATCGTTCTTTGAATCACATTTCAACGGTTTGATGCCTTTGGAAATAACCGTTGATTTTCATAAGCCTCAACAAGCTCTTTCGCTGACAAATCTCAGGAAATTGGAAGAGTTGAATGATGAAATACGCAAAGACCCCGATATTTCCCGCTCCGTTTCGATTGTGGAAGTAACCAAGTTTGCAAGTCAAGCCTTTTATAACGGTAACCCGGCTTATTATAAGTTACCAACAAGTATAAATCGTAATTTTATATTAAAATACGTAGTGAACTCGAACACTTCGACCGGTGCCATAGCAAATTCGTTTATCGACACCACTTACAGCAAGGTTCGCCTTTCGTTTCGCATAAAAGACATAGGTACACTCAAAATGGAAGAAGCCACAGATACAATTACACATATTCTATCGCGTATTTTTCCACCCGACAAAACTACAACCAAAGTTACCGGTTCAAGCGTTATTTTCTTCAAAGGTAATCAATACCTCATCAAGAATCTTTTAACGTCGCTGACTCTTGCTATATTACTTATTGCTCTTTTTATGGCGTGGATGTTCAAAAACCGTAAAATGGTAATCATCGCATTAATACCTAATATCATTCCATTGTTGACAACGGCTGCCATAATGGGTTTCACGGGAATACCCATCAAGGCTTCGACAATACTCGTGTTTAGCGTTGCATTCGGTATATCCGTTGACGGCACTATTCATTATCTTGCCAAATATCGTCAGGAATTGCAGGCAACCAATTGGAATATCAAAGTCTCCGTTGCCAATGCTCTACAAGAAACCGGCAAGAGCATGATTTATACTTCAATAATATTGTTCTTCGGTTTCGGAATATTTGCATTTTCTAATTTCGGCGGAACATTTGCACTCGGTGTGCTGACATCCATAACACTGTTTGCTGCAATGCTCGCAAATCTTATACTGCTGCCCGCAATGCTGCTCACTATGGAGAAACGTACCACTTTGAAGTCTTTCAGAGCCGAACCATTGCTCGAACTCTACAACGAAGACGAAGACATTGATTCCGATAAGTTGCAAATAAAATAAACGGTAGGAATTAGTGGTTTACTCTTCCTCAAAAGCAAATTCAACAGCTCTGTTTATCTGTTTAACGAAATCAACGGTTTTACTAAACTCTGCTGCCGCTCTTTTTGCCAAGTCGGGCTTCAAAAGGAAGTCGTTACTCACACTTTTCGACAAGAAATAATCCTTATGTTTTAACAAATCAGCATACTTGTGATCAAGCGGAAAACCTTTAGGCACACGTTTCAATTTAGCCGCTTCGTCTTCCAACACAAAGCCTGTAGCTTTACGAATGTTTTCTTCAAACAGTTCTCCGTTGTAATCGATTTCCTCACGCACACTTTTCAACACCTTCGGTTCCGGCATATACAAACCGGAAGTCATCAGATTACCTTCAAGAAATCCTCCACCGCTTTGTTCTATATGAAAATAGTAGCCCGCATAGCCGGAGTTTTTACCCTTAGGAGCAATGTAGGCACCGATATGAGTTTTGTAAGGTAGCTTATTGGGAGAAAAACGGATGTCTCTATAAATACGGTAGGTGCAATCTTTAACCGTTAAACCGCCCACAGACGGGTCAAACTTTGCTATTTCTTCAATTAATTGCTCCGTTAATTCGTTAAACTCCTTTTCGGCAGACTTATACATGCTTTTGTTTGCATGAAACCATTCTCTATTATTATTTTCTCTCAATAAGCTGAGAAATTCTATTACCTTTTTCATTTTATACATTTATTAAATTACCGATTCGATTACGTTCATCGCTTTTTCTACGAGGTTCATACGTGCTTGATTGCCCATGTGTCCTATTCGGAACACCTTATTAGCCAAACTTCCGTAGTTACCTCCCACGACCAATCCTTTCTCACGCAAGCGGGCATCAAATTCTTTCCAGCCGATATTTGCAGGTACATAAACGGATGTTACCGTAGGCGACGGTATAGCGTCCTGTTTGGCAAAAAGTCGCAATCCCATTTCCGTGATACGTTTCCTACAATATACGGCAACCGTTTCATGACGCTTGAAAACATTTTCCAAACCCTCATTCAGCAATATCTCACATGCTTTATGAATCTGAGCCGTACCGTGCCAATAAGGAGTGTAAGGGAATGCCGCTATTTCTACGGAATAGCGAAACGGCAAAAGTGCGTCATAACCGCTGTAACCTACATCTCCCATTATTTCCCATGCTTTGTTGCTCACAGAAACAAACGACATGCTTGCCGGTGCCGACAGACATTTTTGCGAACCTCCCAAACACAGATCCACATGCCACTCATCCGTTTTAACCGGTACTCCACCTATACCGGAAACCGAATCAACCGTGAGTAAAGGTACTCCGTAGGCTGTTTTCAAGCGACCGACCTCCTCCACAGGATTGAGCGTACCGCTTGGAGTTTCACAATGAACCATTGTTATCATTTTAGGCTGAAATTCCTTTATCGTCTTTTCTATGACATCAAAATCCTCTATCGTTTCATCAAATTCAAAGTTAATCACTCTCGCCTTGCAACCAATTCCTTCTGCCATTTCAGCAAAACCATAGCCGAATAATCCCGTCGACAACACCAACACTTTATCTCCCGCTTTAAGACAGTTTTTCAGTGCTCCCCAAAGCGCAAGCATCCCTTCGCCTGTTTGCAAGACTACATCATTTTTTGTACCCATGATTTTTTGCAACATTTTAGTTGTAGAGTCATAGAGTTCTACGTATTCCCTTTCCAGATCCCCGGAACCGTAGTCAACATGTGCCACATCTAAAACTTCTTCCGAAACACTAACAGGTCCCGGCACCATCGGTATGAAATATTTCTCCATATATTTTATAAACTTTAGTCGGATACAAAATTAAGTAAATTCCACGAAATAGAAATCTCTCAAATCAGTGCTTTAATCGTCTATTTTTTAGTACTTTTGTGCCGTTCTCCGGTAAATTTATGAAATTCAACCTGCTGCATAAAGACACTAAAAGTAATGCCCGATGCGGATTGCTTTCAACGGCTCATGGCGAAATACACACTCCTATTTTCATGCCTGTGGGCACTGTTGGTAGCGTTAAAGCCGTGCATGCACGTGAACTTAAAGACGATATTGCAGCGGAAATAATACTCGGCAACACTTATCATTTGTATTTACGCCCCGGTACCGACATTTTGGAAAGTGTAGGCGGATTGCATAAGTTTATCGGTTGGAATAAACCTATATTGACCGACAGTGGCGGGTTTCAAGTTTTTTCACTCACGGACATACGCAAAATAAAAGAAGAAGGAGTTGAATTCCGATCACACATAGACGGTTCAAAACATTTCTTCACTCCCGAAAACGTTATGGACATTCAAAGAAAAATCGGTGCCGATATTGTGATGGCATTTGACGAATGTCCTCCCGGTACAAGTGATTACGCCTATTCAAAAAAATCGCTTGAGTTAACTCAAAGATGGCTGAAAAGATGTGTTCAACGTTTCGATTCAACCGAACCGCTTTACGGATATGAACAAACGCTTTTCCCTATTGTGCAGGGTTGTGTGTATGCGGATTTGCGCAGAGAAGCTGCAAAAAACGCTGCCGAATATTCACGCGACGGTTATGCAATAGGCGGATTAGCCGTAGGCGAACCTACGGAAGTTATGTATGAAATGATCGAGGTTGTGAACGAAATACTACCGGAAGATAAACCGCGCTATCTTATGGGCGTGGGCACTCCTGCAAATCTACTGGAAGCAATAGAGAGAGGTGTGGACATGTTCGACTGCGTTATGCCTACCAGAAACGGCAGAAACGGTATGCTTTTCACATCCGAAGGCACAATAAATATAAAGAATCAAAAGTGGGAAAGAGATTTTTCTCCCTTAGATCCTGCCGAAACGTCTTTTGTAGATAATGATTA
The DNA here is from genome assembly GCA_031262745.1 of Culturomica sp. Classification (GTDB taxonomy): domain Bacteria; phylum Bacteroidota; class Bacteroidia; order Bacteroidales; family Marinifilaceae; genus JAISHE01. The sequence goes on from JAISHE010000053.1 coordinate 7,018, forward strand.
TTCAAAGGCGTATCTAAGACATTTGATAAAGTCGGATGAAATTCTCGGACTGCAAATTTGTTCAATTCACAATCTTTCTTTCTATCTTTGGCTCATGCGGGAAGCAAGAAAACATATAGAAACAGGCGACTTTGCCGAATGGAAAGCAAGGACTGTTAAAAACGTGTCCACGCGACTTTAATGAAGAAATTAGATTTATATATCATACGTAAATTCTTAGGTACCTTCTTCTTTTCGTTGGCACTTATACTTTGTATAGTTGTGATTTTCGATGTGTCGGAACGTCTTGAACGATTCATCGTCAACGAAGCTCCTCTTAAAGCTATTATTTTCGACTATTATCTCAATTTCATTCCGTATTTTGCCAATGTCTTTTCGCCTCTTTTCACTTTTGTGGCTGTTATATTTTTCACATCAAAAATGGCTTACGACAGTGAAATTATTGCTATTTTGAGTACAGGCATCAGTTTTCGCCGTTTCTTATTGCCTTATTTTATTTCCGCTTGCGTGATTGCTGTTTTCTCGTTCACTTTGAGTGCCTACGTGATACCGAATGCCAACCACAAAAGGCTTGAATTTCAGAAGAAATATATCAATAAGAAGTATATGAATAAGCAGGAGAATATACATCTGCAAGTGGAACCCGGCGTATTTATTTATATCTCAACTTATTCTACAACTACAAATGTAGGTTATGACTTCGGTTACGAGGAATTTAAAGACGACACTTTGAAAAGTAAACTCACATCTTCTCGAATAGTGTGGGACAAGAGTAAGGAGAAATGGACAATATATAATTGGAAACTTCGTGAATTCAACGGAGATAAGGAGATTTACACAAAAGGTGCACGACTTGATACTTTAATGGGATTTTATCCGGATGATTTCTCGGAAGACCCCAAACGTATCAAAGAACAGTTGACGCTTGTGGAATTGGATAAATATATAGACAAGATGAAATTGCGCGGAAGTGCTAACGTTACCGAGTTTGAAATTGAAAAATATAAGATTTGGGCAAACATTGTTACCACTTTTATACTCACTCTCATCGGAGCCGGCATAGCATCACGCAAAGTTAGAGGCGGCAAGGGACTTCATCTCGGTATTGGGTTGCTGCTTAGTTTCTCCTATATACTGTTTTTGCAATTTTCTACTGTCTTCGCAACCAATGGAGATATGCACCCGCTATTGGCGGTGTGGTTACCGAATATTTTATATGCTTTCATTGCCTTTTTGGTATACAAAACGGCACCTAAATAATTAACTCATGACTATGGAAACTAAAAAGAAATATACCCGCAATGGCGGTGTGAAAACAAACACTAATAGAACTGCAAGGTTAAAAAAAGGTGATAACACAACGGAGAAACGACCTTTCAAACGCAGATTTGACGATAAAGAAGAAACCGCCACAAGCCGAAAACCGGCTTTAAAAAGAAGATTCGACGATAGAGAAGGAACCGCTACAAGCCGTAAGCCAACTTTCAAAAGAAGGTTCGACGATAGAGAAGAAACTGCCACAAGTCGAAAACCGGCTTTCAAAAGAAAGTTCAACGAAAGAGAAGAAACTGCCATAAGCCGTAAGCCGACTTTCAAAAGAAGATTCGACGAAAGAGAAGGAACCGCTACAAGCCGAAAACCGGCTTTAAAAAGAAAGTTCGACGAAAGAGAAGAAACTGCCACAAGCCGTAAGCCGACTTCCAAATACAATTCTACTATCAGCGAAGAAGAAAAAGATAAATTGCGCAGCAGTCATTACAGTAAGAAAAAACTCTTGGCTCACAACATAAAAAATCTGAAAACTGCCACCGAACTACGACTCAACCACTACATCTCAATAGGAGGGATATGTTCGAGAAGGGATGCCGACATACTTATAAAGGAAGGACGCATTAAGGTTAATGGCAAAATTGTAACCGAAGTAGGAGTGAAAGTAAATAGAGATGATAAAGTGCATGTAGATGGTACGCTCATCGCACCTGAAAAGAAAGTGTATCTGGTACTTAATAAGCCGAAAGATTACGTTACCACACTCGATGATCCGATGGAACGTAAGACGGTTATGAGCCTCATTGAAGGTGCATGCAAAGAACGTGTTTACCCCGTTGGACGATTGGACAGAAATACGACAGGTGTACTACTTTTCACAAATGACGGCGAATTGGCAAAAAAACTAACCCATCCGAGCTACGGACATAAGAAAATCTATCACGTGTTTTTGGAACAACCTTTGTTACCTAAGGATTTAGCTGCAATTAAAGAAGGTGTGGAATTGGAAGACGGTTTCACAAAAGCAGACGATATCAACTATGTTACTACCGACAAAAAAGAAGTGGGCATTGAGATTCATTCGGGCAAAAATCGTATAGTACGCCGTATATTTGAACATTTTGGTTACAATATATCACGTCTTGACAGAGTCTATTTTGCAGGTATAACCAAGAAAAACATTGCACGCGGTAAATGGCGTTTCCTATCTAAGGAAGAAGTTGATATACTTAAGATTTATTGATTTCTTTTAAATATAAAGTAAATTATTAGAAATTTCATTAATTTTGCAAAAACAACGTGGTTCACTGCATCAATAATGAGACTTCTACTAAAATATTTTAGTATAATTGTATTTTGTTTGCTCTATTCTGAGTTAACTATTGCTCAACCATATACTGTTTCTCCCACGATTCCGGATTTCACCGATTTAGATGCTCCTTGTGTTGACGCAACGTATGGAGATACTCAAAATCCTTATTTTATTCATGGCTTAGCATCCGGAAGACATACTCTTATCACAGAACAAGGTACAGATCCTAATACCGACAATAAACTCAGTCTTCTTCCTTCCGGAGAAAGCAAAGTTATAAGATTAGGTGATGCTAAAGTACAGGCGCAAGCAGAAAGTATTTCTTATAAATTCATTGTGGACAAAGACAGTTCGGTGCTGATGTTGAAATATGCAATAGTTTTACAACATCCTATGCACGCTCATGAAAATCAACCTCGTTTTATAGTGGAAATACTTGATGAAAACGGCGATTTGGTTGATTCGTGTGCAAGATACGATGTGTCCGCAGCTAACGATCTCGAAGGTTTTCATGAGAATAAGGAGGAGAAGAATGGGATGATTACCCTTTGGAGAGATTGGACGGATGTGGGTTTGGATCTTTCTCAATATTCCGGTAAAGCTGTACAAGTGAGGTTCACAACCTACGATTGTGCACTCGGAGCGCATTTCGGTTATGCGTACTTCACTGCAAAATGTATTCCGAATAAACTTATTATGAGCGGTTGCGACGGTCAGGAAGTTACCATCACCGCTCCGGACAATTTCTTTTCATATGTGTGGCATGACGGTAGTCTGGGGCAAACAAAGACAGAGAAAGTTTACAACAACGACATAAACATTTCCTGCGAGATTACTTCGGTTATGGGTTGTAAGTTTACTCTCAATGCTTTGATTTCTTCAAAATATATACCCGTTCAAGACATTATAATCTACGATACTGTTTGCGAAGGAGATCCGTACATTAGAGATCAATATTTTATACCACCACAGGAACCCGGTGATCACGTCTTCTACACCACTTTTATAAATCCGCAACAATGTAGCGATGATTATAGTTCCACTTTGTTTTTATATGTGGAACAACGCTACACTATATATGAGGCAGCTATATGTAAGGACGAAGGTTATAGTGATGAGCACGGCTTTTTCTTTTCCGACACAACATCTCCGGGGTTTTACACGGACACAATAAAAACTCTTACAACATCGGGTTGTGAACATTTTGATGTTCTTTTGCTAACAATATCCGTAAATTTCGAGCCTCCTCCTGCAATAGTGGGAGATTTATCGCCATGTCAGGGAGAAGAAATGTTCTATGAATCTGCCGAAGAAATTGCGGATAACGGTGAATACTGGTGGGAAGTGCCGGAAGGTATACAGATTTTATACGGTCAGAACTCCGGAAGAATAAAAGTGTTGGTTACCGACCATGCCGTTGCCGGGAAAGTTGCAATGCACGGGAGAAACGGTTGCGGTGCGGATAGTTCAACTATCTCCGTCTCTCCGAAAGCAACACATTGGATAACTATTGCCGACAGCGTGTGTACAGGTGTAGAATATCATAAAAATAATTTCAATATACCCGCTCAAGACAGTTTCGGATTGGTTATTGATTTTCAATACCACAAAAATACATCGGGATGCGATAGCACAGTTGTTCTTAATCTGAACATCATTCAACAACCGGAGGTAGGTATAATTGTAGATGATAGTATTATGTGCCAAAGCGACTCCGTAACTCTGCAAACATTCGGAACAGGTGCAACATTAGCTGACAGTATCATTCCTTTGCCGATAGCCATAGGAGATATTTTTTATGCGGACGATAATAAAGGAGACACCTCTTTTGTCAAACCGGATAGGTTTGATCCTCAATGGCAAAAGCCACTTGGAGTTGTTTTTTGGTTGGATAGAGGCGGTAAACACGGCTTGATGGTGAGTTTGAAAGATATTCAAGTTGATTTCAGGTCAGGATCTGATGCTAAAAACCTTAAACCGCTAATTAAAAATATATCGTTAGATAAAGCTATTCACTTAATGGACGGGTATAACACAACAGTGCGTCTAAAAGACTTGAATTGTAACAACATTAGTCAAGTTGATCTGGTGAATGGCTGGTATATCCCTGCAATGGGAGAATTATTCCGATTAACAATGTCTATGTATGAAGTTAATGTTACATTAAAAATGTTAAAAGAAACTCCCGCGTATAACACAACAAAACTAATATTTGGGACAGGGTCGGTAGAGGTGGGGGGGGGAGATATATTTGCTGAATATTCATCTTGTACATTCTTTAATGATCACCCGGATCATTATACTATAACGTACGGACGCTACAGAAGGAACTATGTTAATCCATTTAATTTTTTTGCAAGCGAAAGATCTTCTGTCACTGGGGGGTTAGTCATAAGAACGATAAAAAAGTTTTAAACATTGGTAAAGCGATACATCTCCATAATACTGTTGTTTTTCGGTCTTGCAGTCAATGCTCAAAACTACAAGATTGGAGACGTAGTGCGTAATGATAAGGGTATTGAAGGTGTGATTTTCTATTTGCTCGCAGACGGCAGCGGAGGATGGGCTGTTTCTTTCAATGATTTGAACGAAACTTATGCATGGGGAGATACTGTTGATGTCGGAAGATTGAAAAATTATGATAACTTCATAAACAGACTTTCGGAAATTAATGACACTTCCGGATATAACAACACTGCCATTCTTAGCGACACTTTCCCAAGTTTACCTATTTACCAAAATATACATTTTGAGAAAGGATGGTACATACCCGCCATACATCAATTAAATATTTTACTTATGGCTTTGCCAAATTTAGATTCTACTATTAGAGAAGAAAGATGGCAAACTTTAAGCGGAAGATATTTTTCAAGCACCGAATATAATAAAGACAGCGCGCAAGTGCTGGATATTTCGAGTGTAATACCCAAGTTGGCACGTGGCGATCGTAGTAAAGATAGTACTTATTATATCAGACAAATTTATCCGGTTTCTCCCAAGTATGAGAAATTAAAGATACGTCCTATTTTTTCTTTCAGAAGAAAGACAATAGTGTATGATAATACCGTTAATTATGTTTGGAACACAAACGACTCTGTTCCCCGCATCACAAAATATATTGACACCACTACAACCTACAAAGTTACCGCAATAGCTGCCGGAGGATGTTCTGCCACAGCGCAACGCAGTATCTTTGTGTCGGCAATGGGTGAAATTGCGATGAACGACACTATTTGCGACGGAGACACTTATAACGAAAACGGTTTCAAATCGTCTACCGCCGGTATTTTCAAAGATACATTAGTGAGCGACAGTCAATGTGATTACATTTTCACTTTGAATTTAACCGTTATTCCAAATGACACTACCACAATAGACGACACAATATTTGTAGGTCAAAGATATTTGAAGAATAATTTTAATGAAACGGAAGCAGGCATTTACTACAAGAAATGGAAACGCACCGGAGGTTGCTACACCGTTACAAAATTAGATTTAACGGTGCTACCGATAGATACAACCCCTATTCATCGTACTGTGTGTTTCGGAGACACTTATGATGACTCTCTCTTCCATTTTGAAAACGTGCAAAAAGATAGAGAGGCTGTGGCTCATTTGCAAACTTCCGGCGGATATGATTCCATAATTAAACTACATCTAAAAGTTCGTCCGTCTCCCAATAGTTATCTTTTTAAATATGTTCACTACAATCGTCCGTATAAAGATGAACATTTTAATATTGAGCATGTAACTAAGGAGATGACTTTAAAGTATCCTCCGGCGAAAACAAGTTTCGGTTGCGATTCTCTCTTAACGGTTTATCTCTTGGTTGTGCCACCGTTGGATACGACTTTTGCCGATACTTCCTGCTCCGGACGGACTTATGTTAACGGTGATATTTCATTTAATCCGCCGAAAGCCGACAGCACTTATATTATCAGAGACACTCTCACTGCCGTCACGGAAAATCGGGATTCAATTGTTACCATACATTTAACTGTTAAACCAAGTACGTACACTCTGCTAAAAGATAGCATTTGCGAAGGGAATATTTACGATAATCACGGTTTCATTACAGACAAACTTACAGCCGGAGATACATTGCTTAGGGATACGCTTACTAATATTATCGGTTGCGACTCTATTGTTTCATTGCAATTAAAAGTATTCGCCAACTTTAATTTCACCGACAGCGTGGAAGCCTGCGTGGGAGAGCCTTATTTGGACGACTGGTTCAACATTGCGGCAGCAGACACAAGCGGGTGGAGAAAGCTATCAACCTCAACCATTCATGGATGCGACTCAATTGTTGCCGTGTACATAACAGTTAATCCGTTACCAACCATCACCGTAGATGATGCCACCATCTGTGTAGGCGATGATGCCACTCTGACCGCCGGCGGAGCAGTTTCGTATGTTTGGATTCCGGAATCCGGACTAAGTGACACCACCGGAGTAACCGTTACAGCCAATCCGACAGAAACTACTACTTATACAATAGAAGGCACCGATGCCAACGGATGTGTAAACGAAACCACCGCCACAGTTACGGTAAATCCAACGTACAATTTAGCGGAAGACACTGTGATTTGCGACAGCGACCTGCCGTTTATATGGCGTGATACCGTCTTTTCAACAGGAACAAATTCGGGAGATTTTACATTTTACAGGACAACCGTCAATGGTTGTGACAGCACGGTTAGATTGACTTTGACGGTGAACCAGACGTATATAACAGATACGGTTACGATTTGCGACAACGAACTGCCGTTTACTTACTACGATACCGTCTTTTCAGCAGGAACAACTTCGGGAGATTTTACATTTTATATGACAACCGTCAATGGTTGCGATAGCACGGTTATATTACACTTAACAGTCAATCCCGTGTTTGAAACTTTACACTATGACACTATCTGCGAGGGAGATACTTACACTGAACACGGCTTCAATGTAGGTAACTTAATAGCAGGTGATACGCTTATTAATGATCAATTTACCACCATTCACGAATGCGACTCTATGGTTTCATTGCTGTTAAAAGTGTTCCCCGTATTTAATTTCACCGACAGCGTGGAAGTTTGTGAGGGCGAGCCATACTCGAACTATTG
>JAISHE010000012.1 GCA_031262745.1 Culturomica sp.
ACGGATGTGCTTGCCGTGTTGAATGATTTGACGAAAATTTTGCGTCGCCATTTGTCCAACGGAGAAATTGTTCGTTTCGGCGATTTCGGTTCGTTTCAGATTGGAATCACCGGTGCCGGTTCGGAAACTCCCGAAAAGTATACCCCCTCTCTCATTAAGGGTAAGAAAGTGATTTTTCGTCCGGGTGTAGACTTGCGTGAAATGCTTAGCATTTTGAAGTTTGAAAAAGCATAGTGTACGTTTAGAAAAATGGTAACTACGATTTCCTAAAGTCATAGTTACGATTTCCTAAAGTCATAGTTACGATTTCCTAAAGTCATAGTTACGATTTCCTAAAGTCATAGTTACCGTTTTCTAAAACGATAGTTACGATTTTGACAAAAGGTATAAGCCTTTTTAAATGCTTTAAATGAATGATTAATTAATAATTAAAATAAATACAATGAAATCAAATTTAATTTTAACGATTGTAGCAAGCGTATGTATAATTAGTTTATCAGCTTGCGGAGGTAGTAAACGCTTTTCCGACAACTATTCCGGCAAAACCAAAGGCAGTCCTTTCGGAGATGTTTATGACTCTCCTTGTATAGAATCGGATTCCGAAACCGAATTTGCCGCCACAGGTATTGCCAGTGGTTCACGCCATCGTATGGGAGAAGTGCATAGTATGGCACTTGCCGATGCACAAGGGATAGTACGCCAGAAGATGCAGCATGCCTACAAGGGAGCTATCTTCGATTACACCAACAGCGTGGGCACCAACACCGGCACCGATATTGAAGCTAAGATTGAAGGCGGCGGCACTCAAATGATCGACCGCATCATTAACGACACTCGCGAAGCTTGTGGTCCCAAGTTTTCTTCCGTTGATGATAAGGGTAATGTTACCTGCTATGTAGGTATCCGCATCAGCAAAAAGGAAATAGCCGCAAAATTAGCCGAAGCCGTAGCTAATCAGATTAATGATGATGAGGAATTGAAAATTCGCTTTAAGGAACAGGAATTCCGCAAAAGGATGGAAGAAAGTTTCAGAAATTTTAAGGAAGATTCCAAGTAATGATTCCTTTTATGTACAGAATATGTTTGATTAGTTTATGCCTGTTTATGATGACAGGCATAAACTTGGTGTATGCACAAAACGGTAAACGTCCCGATTGGACTTACGGCATGTTTAAGGATCTTACAAATTCTTATATAGAAGAATCTCATGCCATTGGATCTGACGAAGGTGAAGCACGCGATAAGGTAGCCACAGAGATAATCAAACGCCGCATAGCGGGAACGGGTTTGCGCACTCAAGTTCAGGTGGAAGGCAGTCGCATTCATGTTACGGGCGGCGATGCAGGAACCACCGTTAAATCACGCGTACTCGACACCTACACCGAAAGGCTGGGAGCAGGAGAGTATCGTGTGTATCTATTGGTTCAAACGGCAAAAAATCCGGAATTGGAGTTTGAAGATGTGGAAGTAACCAATCATTACAAATTTTCGCCTGCGGCTTTTGTTCCGGGTTTGTCACAGTTGAAGAAAGGCAGCACGACTAAAGGTTTGTTTATTATCGGAGCAGAAGCAGCATTTGTAGGTGGTGTCGTTTGGGCAGAAAATCGGCGAGCCACTTACAATTCCAAGATCAACACAACCCACAACACTACGGTACTCAAAGATTATGTCGACAAGGCAAACAATTATGAAACCATGCGCAACGTTATGATAGGCGGAGCAGTTGCCGTTTACATTTATAATATTATAGATGCGGTTGCCTCAAAAGGAAAGAAACATATTGTTGTTTTGGGCGATGCTCATCTTGATGTGAGTCCTTTTGCTTCGCCTATGATGAACGGCAGCATGGCAAGCGGAGTGTCCTTAACTTTTACATTTTAAACAGAAGCAAAGATGAAAAAATTAATTACGGTTTTGGGAATATTGCTTTTGTGTGCAATGTTTTCCTTTTGCGAACATGGAAATCATAGTTTGTTTGCTATCCTACACGGTACAATTAGTGATATAAACGGCGATCCCGTGAAAGGGGCAGCAATTTTGCTAACGCCGGGTGGCGGGGCTAAAATTACCGGCAAAGACGGTGCCTATCAATGGGATGACTTGGAAGCCGGTGTTTACGAAATGAAAGTCTTCAAAGAGGGTTATCAGAGCAAGAATCAGACGATTACTTTGTCGTCGGAAACAAAAGAAGTGGCAGTAAATCTTTTACCTTCGACAGGGAAATTGTCTTTTAATAAGGCATATATTGATATGGGTAGTAATGAGAGCAACAATGCTGCCGGATTTAGTTTAATAAATAATGGTGATGATGAACTGACTTGGTCTATTACCGGTGGTGCCGTATGGATAAGCAGCATTAGTCAACGAAGCGGAAGCGTGCTTGCCAACAGTGCGACGGCACTTGTAGTTACGATAGATCGTAGTCGACTTAGTACAAATAACACCGACAATTACACAACTTTGGTTGTTTCAGGTAGTGACGGAAGTAGTGCCGATTTATTGATAACCGTTTTTGGTTTAAGTGAGAATATAAATGCGGGTGATCATCCTAATCTTGTTGTTCTGCCTACTTCAAACCTTATGGTACAGAAAGAAGATATTAGTGAAAATGCACAAACTTGGAGCACTGCCAATTCTCTGTGTGAGAATTCTACTTTAGATGGTTATACTGACTGGCGACTGCCTACTAAAGACGAATTAGTCGTATTGTACATAGAAAGAGATACTATCGGCAATTTTGTAACAAATTCAAGCAATAATACTTGGTATTGGAGTTCAACTGCTAACACCTACGGTCACTGGAGACAGAGTTTAAGTAGCGGTGTACAGAGCGACTGCTACGACACCAATACAAATAGGTGTCGTTGTGTCCGTAGTCAATACATGTTGCCTATAGTTAAAACTTTGCCTACTACAAATGTGAGCAAAACGTATGCAAAGCTTAATGGCAGAATAGAAAATAAAGGAGAACCGGCTTATATCGAAAGAGGTTTTGTTTACTCAAAGTCTTTCCAAACTCCAACGATTGAAGATGACCCTGACTTTACTTCAAAAGTTCCCGTTTCGGGAACGGATAGTGATTATAGTGCCGGTGCTGCAGGATTAACAACAGATGCAGTATATTACGTGAGAGCATACGCTATTAATGCTAATGGGATTTGTTATGGGAATGAAGTTAAATTCACAGCAGGCGATTCTTCTAATGTTGTTGTTTTGCCTCCGGCAAAATTGATGGTACAGAACAAAGACATCAGTGAAAACTCACAAACTTGGAGCACTGCGAATTCCCTATGTCAGAATTCTATTTTAGATGGCTACACTGATTGGCGACTGCCTACTAAGGATGAATTAGCAGTACTTTACATAGAGAGAAATACTATCGGTAATTTTGTAACGGCTTCAAATAATAATCCTTGGTATTGGAGTTCTACTGCTTACGGTAGTAACAGTAACTATCACTGGATACAGAACTTCAGTAGCGGTGGGCAGAGCTACGAAGGCAACGACTATTCAAATAGGTGTCGTTGTGTCCGGAGTATGGAGTAAACGAAAGGATTAGTAAATCAAAATAAAGTGGTCGATAGACTAAAAACTAAAACAAATATTAATTTTTAAAAATAGAATTATATGAAAAACAGGATTTTAAATTACGTTACGATTGCTATTGCAATTATGATTTTAGCAGCTTGTTCGTCTAAGGATGAAGAGATAGTTGAGCCGGACATCATTCACGAAGTTGTCGTTAGTACACAGGAAGTAACCAACAAAAATATTGCCGCCGGCACTGCTACATTCAACGGCACTATAGAAACTATGGGCGATTTGCCTATCACTGAGCGTGGCTTTGCCTACGGCACATCGCATAATCCCACAGTAGATTCTACAAAAATAGCCGTATCGGGTAGCACAGCGGGTGCATTTAGTGCAAATGCGACAGGCATATCCGAAGGTGCAACGTATTACGTGCGTGCTTACGCCACCAACAGTACCGGTACAGTGTATGGAGAGGAGGTAAGCGTGGATTTCAATGCCGTTATGCCGACAGTGAGCACGCAGGCAGTAACGGGTATTACATTGATGACTGCCACCTTCAACGGCACTATAGCAACTGTGGGTGATTTGCCTATCACTGAGCGTGGCTTTGCCTACGGCACATCGCATAATCCCACAGTAGATTCTACAAAAATAGCCGTATCGGGTAGCACAGTTGGTGCATTTAGTTCTGTTGCAACAAGTCTTACGGAAGGCAGCACTTATTATGTTAGAGCTTATGCCACTAATAGTAAAGGCACTGTTTATGGAGAGGAGGTAAGTTTTGAGTTTCCCACTTGCGGCGTAGATTTCACTGACAGTCGGGATAATCAGGTTTATCCGACAGTAAGAATAGGCACCCAGTGTTGGATGAGTAAGAATATGAATGTAGGCGCACGTGTAGACGGAACAAATTACACCACTCATCAGACTTCAGGTATTCAAAAGACATGTTATAGTAATAGTGAAAGCAATTGCACAACTTACGGCGGTCTTTACAGTTGGGATGAAACTGTGAACGGTGAAAATTCCGGCAGTATCAAATATGTTAGCGGCAGTTCCACTGTGATTCAGGGCATTTGTCCCGATGGTTGGCATGTTCCGAGCGATGCGGAGTTTAAGACTTTAGAGATGCAACTCGGTATGACAGAGTCTCAGGCAGACTCTGCGGGTTATCGCGGCACAGATGAGGGTCGCAAATTAAAGAGTACCACCGGTTGGTTGTATGGAGGGAATGGCACCAACAGTAGTGGTTGGAGCGGGCTTCCGGGTGGCCGCCGGGGTAACTCCGGTGGTACGTTCTTCATCCGTGGCACGTACGGGCTCTGGTGGTCGTCATCAGAGTACAGTTCTTCCCATGCGTGGTACCGGCTTCTGTATTACAGCACCGCTACAGTCCTCCGTAACTACGACTATAAGTCGGAGGGCTTGTCCGTCCGTTGTCTGCTAAATTAGCGGGGTTCCGTAGGGGCGTTACATGCAACGCCCCCAAACGGGAGAAGCCTGCACCCTGCGAGAGCGCTTTGACTATTTGATTGATTTGACTATTTCGCCAAAATTTTTTCCGTAGGAAAAAATTTTGGCGAAACGTTTTTTTGGGCGTATGCCATACGCCCGTACATCCGGAGAGTTTGCGAACATGTTCGGAGGAGCTGCCGTAGGCAGCACAGTTTATTAACCAGCCGGCTTGTCGGCTGGTAGGTAGCAGAGCTACCGATAGCACGGTAAAAAGGTTTTTGGATACAGTTTTTACTGTTTTTATCTATTTTTTGGGTGCAGAAAGTTACAGTTTTGAATGATTTTTGGGTACAGTTTTTTGTTTTTATTGAAAAACAGCTATCTTTACGCTTGATTTTCAGGAGATAAAAACTAAGAGTCATGAGTAATTATTTGAATAGGAAAATAGATGCCGATTTGTTGGCGTGGTCGAAGGCGTGGAACCGCAAGGTTTTATTACTACGTGGTGCACGTCAGGTGGGGAAAACGGAAGCGGTACGGCAGTTGAGCAAAAATTTTGAGCATTATCTTGAAATCAATCTTGATTTGCAAGATGAAGCCCGAAGCGTTTTTGAAAATGCTCCTTCACTCGACCCACAGCCGATAGTGGAACAACTTTCGTTACAATACAATGTTCCTATAATTGCCGGGAAAACGCTACTTTTTATTGACGAAATTCAGGCAAGTATTCGTGCGATTTCTACCTTGCGGTATTTTTATGAGAAAATGCCCGAATTGCACGTTGTAGCCGCAGGTTCGCTGCTCGAATTTGCACTCGAAGAAATTCCCTCTTTCGGCGTTGGGCGCATAACCTCGATGTTTATGTATCCGTTTTCGTTTGAGGAATTTATGCTCGCACTTGGAAACAAAATGCAGATTGAGGCATACCGCAAAGCAAGTCCTGAAAAACCGCTTAACGATGTGATTCACAATACGATTGTAAATCACCTGAAACGATTTTTGGTAGTTGGCGGAATGCCCGAAGCGGTGGTTACTTATGTTACAACAAAGGATTTGCTGCAAACGCAAACGGTTATAAACAGTTTGATAGTGTCGTTGAAAAACGATTTCGCTAAATACCGCAAACGGGTTCCATTAACACGATTGAATGAAGTTTTTGAATCGGTTGCACGGCAGGCAGAAGGCAAATTTGTATATGAAAAAGCAGCGATGCAGGCAAGTAATGCACAGGTAAAACAGGCTCTGCAAATGCTCGTAATGGCAGGCTTGGTTATTCCCGTAACGCACACAGCAGCAAATGGGATCCCGCTTGGTGCAGAGGCAAACAGCAAGTTTCAGCGTATGTTTTTGCTCGATACCGGAATTTTACAGCAGGTTTTGGGTCTTGATATGTCGCAGATTTTCGTTACGGACGATTTTAAAATCGTTAATCGTGGGGCTATTGCCGAAATTTTTGTCGGTTTGGAACTGCTGAAAAGTTCAAATTGTTACAATCCGAGTTCACTTTATTATTGGCAGCGAGGCAAAAGCGAGGGTGATGCACAGATTGATTTTCTACTCCAAAAAAGCGAAAAAATTATTCCCATAGAAGTAAAAGCCGGAACACAGGGTGCCATGCAGAGTTTACGGCTGTTTATGAAAGAAAAAAACATTGAACGCGGCGTGCGTACTTCACTTGAAAATTTCGGGCAGTTGCCCGGCATAGCTATTTATCCGATGTATGCCATATCAAATCTTATCTGAACCATTGTCCCTCCGGTCAGTATAGTTGAGCGGGAGCTACGCTCCTCGCCAGCCGACAAGCCGGCTGGTTACTAAAGTGCGCTACCTACGGCAGCCATATATGCCATACGCCAAAAATTAACAATGGATTGAAATGTCCCAACAATGTCGCCAACCCTCGTAGGGGCAACCCTTGTGGTTGCCCAAAACGATATGGTTGTCCCAAATACGACCATTATTTTTTCAGCACTAATTGCATGGTGTCGGTGGCAATTACCAGTTCTTCATTGGTTGTTACCGTCATTACAGTGGTTTTGGAATCGGTTTGCGAAATGACACGGTCAACACCTCTAATGGTTTTATTCAATTCGGCATCGAACTTAACTCCGAGATATTCAAGTCCCGAACATGATTGTTCTCTAACGTAAAAGTCATTTTCGCCTATACCACCCGTGAGTATAATCAAATCAACACCGTTTAAGGCGGCAGCGTAGGCACCGATATATTTTTTTACATTATAACAGAAAACATCCAAAGCTAATTTTGCTCTTTCATTTCCTTTTCCAATGGCTGCGTGAAGTTCGCGAAAATCGGAGGTAACACCGGAGATACCCGCAATTCCCGATTTCTTGTTTATAAAATCGTTAGCCTGTTGAACGCTTAAATTTTCTTTTTCACTGATATAAAGCAATGCACCTGCATCCAAATCACCGCAGCGAGTGCCCATAACAAGACCGGCTACCGGCGTGAAACCCATAGATGTGTCAACGGATTTGCCTCCGTCAATTGCCGCAATGGACGAACCGTTACCTAAATGGCAGGTGATAATCTTCTTTTCGTTTATGTTCCAACCTAAAATCTTGCATGCCTTTTCGGCAACATACTTGTGGGAAGTGCCGTGAAAACCATATCTGCGCACACTCAAATTTTCATAGTACTCGTAAGGTATACCATATATATATGCTTTTTCCGGCAATGACTGATGAAACGAGGTATCGAAAACAGCAGCCTGCGGCACTTTCGGCAACACTTCCGCAATGGTTTCTATACCTTTAATATTTGCCGGATTGTGGAGCGGAGCAAGTTCGGAGCATAGACGGATTTTTTTCAGTACTTCCGAATTAATCAGAGTGCTTTCGCTGAAAAATTCACCTCCATGCGCCACTCTATGACCAACAGCATTTATCTCCTCCAAAGATGAAATCACACCATGTTCCTGATTAATCAAGGCTTTTAGTATTAGGTTGATACCAACGGTGTGGTTGGGTATATATATTTCCATGCTAACCTTGTCCTTACCCGTTGGAACGTGTGTGAAAGCACTTGTCGGTAGACCGATTTTCTCAACAATTCCTTTTGCCACAAGTTTAGGATCCGTTGACATTTCAAGCAGTTGATATTTTATAGAGGAACTACCGCAATTCAGTACTAATATATTCATGATTTGTATATTTATTTAAAGTTATTTACTTAATCCTGCTGCCTGATTAACCGTTATTGCAACGAGATTTACAATGTCGCTCACGGTGCAACCTCTTGAAAGGTCGTTGATGGGAGCAGCCATCCCTTGCAGAATTGGACCAACGGCTTCAATTCCCGCAATTCGTTGAACAAGCTTGTAACTGATGTTACCTACTTCCAAAGACGGAAATATCAACACATTTGCTTTACCGGCAACCTTGCTGCCGGGTGATTTTAATTTCCCTACAGATTCAACAAGTGCGGCATCTGCCTGCATTTCTCCGTCTATCGCTAATTCCGGTGCCATAGCTTGAGCTAATTGAGTTGCTTTAACTACTTTGTCGACCATCTCATTTTTTGCGGAACCTTTGGTGGAGAAACTTAACATTGCCACTCTCGGTTCTATTCCTGCAATATTTTGTGCCGTGCGAGCAGTTGCAACTGCTATTTGAGCCAATTCTTCGGCAGTGGGGTTAGGACTAACTGCACAGTCGGCAACGATTAGCAAACCGTCTTCGCCGAATTCGGGCTTCTCCGTAAGCAACAGAAATGCACCTGAAACTACGCTTATGCCCGGTTCCGTTTTAACAATTTGCAAAGCCGGTCTCAACACATTGCCGGTGGCATTCATAGCACCCGCTACTTCCCCGTCGGCATCACCGTTTTTGATCATCAAAACCCCGATGTACAAAGGATTTGTAACCAAATTCAAAGCTTCTTCTTTGGTCATACCCTTGCTTTTGCGAAGTTCTACCAATAAATCGGCATATTCTTCTTTCTTTTCATAGTTCAAAGGATCTATTATGTTGGCTTTACCGGTTTGGGTTAAACCGTATTTTTCCGAAAGTGATTTGATTTCTTGCGGGTTGCCGATAAGTGTGATCTGAGCAATGCCTTCACGAATGATTTCATCGGCAGCTTTTAACGTTCGTTCTTCCGTTCCTTCCGGAAGTACAATCCTTTTTTTGTGTTTAATGGCGTTGTTTTTGATGAGTTTTAGCAGTTCCATTGCAATAAGTTTTTAAAAATTAAAGAGTTGCCCGTGTGGGACAACTCTTATTTATTATGGTCAAATAGATTTATTCTCCATCTTTGTAGATGGTTACGCAAGTGTTAGCATTACCTATATCCATTCCGACAGACAACTGAGGATTTTTGAAAATCTTTATTTCGTCGTCTACCAAATTGTTGGGCAAAGATGACTTAGCCATGCTTGCCTTGTTTTTGGAGTTTAGACTGTAACCTTGCGAAGCACATTTTTCCGGTTCCGGATAAACTTCAACAGATACGATGTTTCCGAATTCTTCTTTGAAACATTCTACTAATTCCGGATAGTTTGCACCACCTCCAACGAGATACATTTTGGAGCATTTATTGAAATCGTCATCCGTAAACGCTCTGCGAAGATTAGGTG
Organism: Culturomica sp.; assembly: GCA_031262745.1. GTDB lineage: Bacteria > Bacteroidota > Bacteroidia > Bacteroidales > Marinifilaceae > JAISHE01. Next base: position 9,587 of record JAISHE010000012.1, read on the forward strand.
CGATTATGTCGCGATAGTACATTTGCAGCACTTTTTCACGTAAATCCAAAATATTGTGTCTCATTCTGTTTACGGTTATATTTCCTTGTTGGAAAATAACGTCTACCTGATGTTCTGTCTTTAAATTGAGGTAGTAGTTTTTAGACAATTCATTTGCCAATAGATTAACGGCATGACGTATACCGTGTGTACTGATAGCAGAGCGGTTTATCAAACCGGCACGAGTGCTGACAACGGCTTCACATGTTCCATAACCCAGACTGACAATAAAGAAGTTGTCTTTTTCTTTGATTTCTCCTTCGCGTATTGCGATGGTGCAACCCATGATTTCGGGAATAACATCTACTTTACCTACGTTGATTTCACGTCTTGCACCGCTTGGACCACCGAAAGTGGATGCATCATAATTGATGATGCGTCTTCCCTGTAGCATTTCCATCGCTTGTTCGCGATAGAGAGCAAATGTTGAAAACGGGAAACCGGTGGTGAGCACAATTTCTTCTTCTCCTTTGGGCTGAGTGAGCAATAATGCGGCATCGGAAAGTAGTTTGTATTCTATTTCGGATGGAGCCGGATTGATGTTCTTGTGAGGAGAATATCCTTCAACCAAAGCTAAGTTACCTACTATGTAATCAATGCCTTCCACATTGATTTTTATTCCGTCCAGAATGCTTTCTGCTACATTTCGTAACTCTTGATTTGTAGCCTCGTAGACACTTGGAAAACTGTACGACTTTAACATGATGACACTTGATTTATAATTGTTTTATTAATATTTCACATAGACGAAACAAAAATATATAAAAATTCTTAAAAACAAAAGATATTGTCTTTTTTACTATCTTTGGAACCTGAAAAACGGGTTAAAATCGATAATCCGATAGATGTAGAATATTAAAAACACTAATTATGAAATTGTTGTTAGAAGGGAAAACCGCACTTATTACGGGTGCATCACGTGGAATAGGTAAGGCTGTGGCAATCGCTTTTGCGAAAGAAGGTGCAAATATTGCATTCACCGACCTCAGGTATGATGAAAATGCGCAGAAAACGGAGAAAGAATTGCAAGATTTGGGAGTGAAAGCTAAGATGTATGCTTCAAATGCCGCAGATTTTGCTGCCACTGCCACCACTGTTGAAGAAGTTGCCAAAGATTTCGGCAGCATTGATGTTTTGGTGAACAATGCAGGTATTACTAAAGATACTCTATTGCTTCGCATGACGGAAGAACAATGGGATGCAGTGATTAATGTGAATTTAAAGTCGGTGTTCAATTTCACAAAATCCGTTGCTCCTATAATGTTGAAGCAGAAATCCGGTTCTATTGTAAGCATGAGTTCTGTGGTTGGAGTTAGCGGTAATGCCGGTCAGTCAAACTATTCCGCATCAAAAGCGGGAATCATCGGTTTCACGAAAAGTATAGCTAAAGAATTAGGTTCACGCAATATCAGAGTAAATGCTGTGGCTCCGGGATTTATCATCACCGACATGACCGGTCAATTGCCTGAGGAAGTTCGTAAGGAATGGGCAGCTAAGATTCCCTTGAAACGCGGCGGAACACCCGAAGATATTGCTGATGTTTGCTTGTTTCTTGCTTCCGATATGTCGAGGTACGTAACCGGTCAGGTTGTGCACGTTTGCGGTGGCATGAACATGTAACATTAAATAATGATATTTCAGTATTCGTTCTGGTGGATTATACCTATCCTACTTGTTTCGGGCGTTTTTGCATATTTCAAATACAAAAAAATAGCGAAATTGCCGGATGTGAGCAGGGGAATGAATTTACTGATTTCAAGTTTGCGATTCCTTACGATTCTGGTACTGTTTGTTTTAATTCTACAACCACAAATTGTAATTAACAAGACTACCGGAGAAAAGCCGACAATTGTTCTTCTTGTTGATAATTCGATGTCGCTTTTGAACAGTAAGGATTCGCTCTATTTTAAAAATGAATATCCTTCCTATATTGAGGATGTTTTTTCCCCTCTGGATACCCGATACAATTTGGAAAGACTCACTTTCGGAAGAGATGTGAGCAAAAATAAAGCTATATATTTTTCCGAACATTACACCGATATTTCTAAGGCTTTACGTTTCGTTGATAATAACTATAAGCATAATCCGCCGACACATGTATTTCTTTTAAGTGACGGAATTTACAATACGGGGCTAAATCCGCGCTATAAAGTCAATTCATATAAAGTTAATACTGTTCTTTTGGGAGACACTACGGTTTATCCCGATGTGTTCATAAAGAGTACGTTAGTAGATAAATACAATTTTTTGAATACAATTTTTCCGGTGAAGGCGGATATTTCTGCAATTGGTCGTAACGGAAAGAGTATCAAGTGTTCATTACTTGAAAATAATAAAGTTATCGGCAGCAAGGAGATATACATCAACAGTGATAATTTTTTAACGGAAATTACTTTTGAAGTTGAGGCGAAACAGAAAGGTTTGAGACGTTATGAAGTGGTTGTTGAAACCGGTTTTGAAGAATATAGTAGAAGTAACAACAAGGTTGAGATTTTCACTGAAATTCTGGATAATTCGGGTTCTATAATCCTCTACTACGGTTCACCACATCCGGATATTTCCGGTATCACGGAAGCTATACGTTCAGCCGGAATTTATAATTATGAAATGAAGAGCTTGTCTGGTTATTCTAAAAATGATAAGACTAATTTGATAATTCTTCATAATCCCGACCCTAAATCTGCTGCTTATCAACGCCTAAAAACCGATGCGACAACGAAACGCACACCGATTTGGTATGTGTTGACGGAGCGGGATTTAATAAATGCTTTTAGCGGAAGTGATTATTCCGTAAATCTCAATGCCACAATAAATGAAAATGCAGTGCCGGCATTCAATAGAACGTTCCCTTATTTTGAGTTCACGGATGAAGAAATAAAGGCTTATTCGGCTTATCCGCCTTTGGTTGTGCCGTTTGGAGAAATAAAAGCCAATAGCGGCAAAAATTTGTTTGTACAGAGGATAAAAAACATAGACACGGGGAATGCAGTCATGACGTTCTATGACCGCAACGGTATTAAAACCGCCTATCTTTTCGGTGAAGGTATTTGGCGTTGGAGATTGTTTTCTTTTAGGGAGAACGGTAGTCATGACATTTTTTACACTTGGGTTCATAAAACCGTGAATTATCTATTGCTACGCCGTAATAATGAGCGTTTTGTGCATGATGTGAAGAATTTGTATGATGAAACGGAAGAAATTGTGATTAATGCGGAACTCTATAACGAAAGTTTTGAATTGGTAAATACTCCCGATGTGGATTTTTATCTCAAAAAGGACGGTAAGGAGTTCGCTTATAAGATGAATCGAAACGGTGATAAATATAGAATTACACTTGGTAATCTTTCTGCCGGTGATTACCGTTTTTCAATGCGCACGAATTTGAAAGGTGAAACGTTTCAAAAGGACGGAAGTTTTTTTGTAAGAGCACAAAATCCGGAATTGAACGATATTGTGGCAGATTGGAACTTACTGAAATCAATAGCCGTAAATTCGGGAGGTAAATCGGTCGAATTGAGTGGTTTGGAGGGATTAATAGACGAAGTACGGGCAACTCCCATTGAACATAAGGTTGAAAAATCGGAACTTAAATATGTTGGGTTGATCGAAATGAAATGGCTTGGCATAATTTTGTTGTTACTACTATGCTTGGAGTGGTTCCTATTGAAATACTATACGGACTAATTGCAAAAAATCCTGCACAAGTATGTCCGAATTGAATATTTATAAAGCATCTGCCGGTTCGGGGAAAACTTTTTCCCTTACAATGGACTATTTCCGCCTTATTTTTAATACTCCTTCCGATTATCGAAATATTTTAGCGGTTACTTTTACGAATAAGGCGACGGAGGAAATGAAGTCTCGCATAATCAACGAACTACACAAACTTGCCGAAAACCAAGGAAGTGCCTATGCTGCTACCTTGAAAAAGGAATTCGGTTTTAACGACAATGATTTGCGTAATGCGGCAGTGGAGTTAAGAACTTTGCTTTTGCATGATTATGGACGTATTTCGGTTACAACTATCGACCGTTTTTTTCAGCGTATAGTTAGAGCTTTCACAAAAGAACTCGGAATTTTTGCGGGTTATAACGTCGAATTGGACAGTGATTACGTTTTAAAGAAAGCGGTTGACAATTTAATGGAGCATGTAGGGAATGATGTAAGATTGCGGGAATGGTTGCTTGAGTTGATGAATGCAAATGTGGACGACGGTAAGACGTGGAACGTTAAAAGTCGCCTTATAACTCTTGCTTCGGAACTTTTCAAGGAGAATTATATGCTCTTCGACAAGGAAGTTTTGCGTAAATTTAACGATAAGGAGTTTTTGAAAACTTATCGAGGTTTGTTGAACGGAATTATCAACAATTATGAGAAATCGCTTTTGAGAATTTCGGAAGAAGCACTTAAAATAATCACAGATAACGGACTTTTTCCTGAAGATTTCAAAAACGGCAGTCGCGGTTGCATAGGACATTTCTACAAATTAGCAGGCAGGAAATTTGACGATATAACGGACACGGTCAGAAAATCGCTTGATAATATCGAAATTTGGATGACTAAAAAAATTGAGTCGGACGTAAAAATGAGGATAGAAGCTGTTTATCCTCAACTCAACGAACTTCTGAAAGATGCTGTAAGTATATTTGATAATGATTATCGTTATTACATTTCTGCCTTGGAAATCAAAAAAAACCTCTATCAACTCGGATTGTTGAGCGATATTTATAAGGAGGTGAGACTTTATTGTGAGGAAAAAGGTATTATGTTGCTGAGCGACACTTCCCACATTCTCAATTTGTTAGTAGCAGGTAATGATACGCCTTTTCTATATGAAAAGAGCGGTAATTATTATAAGCACATTATGATTGATGAATTTCAAGATACTTCGGCTATGCAATGGAAAAACTTTAGTCCTTTGATAGCTAACACACTGTCTCAAGATTTTTTTTCTCTAATAGTCGGCGATGTTAAACAGAGCATTTACCGTTGGAGAAACGGTGATTGGTCGTTGCTTGCAAGCAAGGTTGAACATGAGTTTTCACAATTCGGTTCCCACACTACTTTTTTGGGAAGTAACTGGCGAAGTTGTCGTAATATTGTGGATTTCAACAACAATTTTTTTACACTTGCTTCTGATAAATTAAAACAACTTTATGATAAAAGTGCCAGCGAAGATAATGTTTGGTCGTCGGAAATTGAGATTGCTTATGAGGGTTTGGAACAAAAGGCAGAAATCATTGAGCCTGTCGGTTACGTTAACATAAAATTCTGTGCCGAAAAGAAAGCCGAAGATAGCGACGTGGAAATCATGCAGGAAATTATAGGAATTATAGAAGACATAACTGCAAGAGGCGGGAGTTTGAAAGATACGGTTATTTTGGTTAGAGACGGCAAAGAAGGTGAGTTCGTCGCAAATCAACTGATGGAATACAATAAAATCCATTCCAAAGAAATTCGTTTTGTATCAAACGATTCACTTTATTTGAGAGTGTCGCCTTGTGTCCGATTTATTATTGCGCTTCTAAATTATATTGTTGAGCCTTATGATATTGTAAATAAAACTGCTGCAATTTTTCTCTATTCGGCATATATAAAAGGTAAACATGATAATTATGATTCACTTTTCGGTGAATTTTCTCCAGAATCTTTTTCCAATTTTCTCGAAAATGATTTTTTGTTGAAAATGAGTGATATGATGTCATTTTCACTTTATGAAACTGTGGAAATGCTTATTGACAGGTTTCAACTTAAAAATGACGAGGAAGAACTTTCATATATCATTGGTTTTCAAGATATGATATATGAATATGAGCAAAATAATTCCAACAATATACCAATGTTTTTGGAGTGGTGGGAGAAGGAGAAAAATAAAAGAGTGCTCACATCTTCCGAAGACACGGATGCAATTAAGATCTTGACGATACACAAGTCTAAGGGTTTGGAGTTTGATTTTGTACTGTTGCCGTTTTGCAATTGGGAATTGGACACATTGAAACCGATGAGGCGAATTTGGTGTGATATAACAGATGAGAAATTTAAAGGTTTGGATTATATACCTTTAAATTATTCGACTAAGTTGGCTGATTCTATTTTTGACAAAAATTACTACGATGAACATTTGAAGGCTTTCGTTGACGCTTTAAACCTGCTATATGTTGCCATGACGCGTCCCAAGCGTGAATTATACGTGCGTCCCTACTCGCCTGTTAAAGATAAAAATGATGCTCCGAAAGAACCGAAAACCATAGGAGAACTCATGTATTCCGTACTTGATGTTTGGAAAAACGAGGGATATGCAGAATTTACGGAAGGCGATAACATACAATTCTCAATGGGATTGCCTACAAAATTTGAAGCATGTGAGAAAGACAAAAAAGATGAATTATACCTTACGGAATATCCTGTTAATGAATACGGTAACCGTATAGCTGTTAAATATAATTTTGCAGAATTCATTGATCTTGAAAATGGATATAATGAAGCTATAAATAAAGGTAAACTGTTGCATGAGATCTTTCGTTCGATTAAATATAAAGATGATGTAGGAGAAGCTGTTGAGAGAGTGTATCGTGCGGGGTTACTAAGAGAAAATGAAAAGGATTATTATAAGAACTTAGTAAATTCTTACTTGCGCAAATCAGAGGTTACCGATTGGTTTGATACTCGTTTAACTGTTATAAACGAGCGTGAAATACTTCTGCCGTCCGGTAAGATTGTTCGTCCCGACAGGGTTATGATTTCCGGCGATAAGGTCATCGTAGTAGATTATAAATTCGGAGAAAAAGAAAAAAGTAATTATTCCAAACAATTGAGGCTTTATATGAACATCTTGTCGGACGTAGGTTATAAAGAAATTGAAGGTTACATCTGGTATGTTACTCTTGATAAAATAGAAAAGATATGAAAGCAATTTTAATTACTATTGGTGATGAAATTTTAATCGGGCAGGTTTTGGATACTAATGCCCACTACATCTCCGGAAAACTTACAAAAGCCGGTTTTGAGGTTATAAGAAAATATACAATCGGAGACGAGGCTACGGAAATTGTAAAAACAGTTGACGAATCTATGCAAGCGGCTGATTTAGTCATTGTTACCGGTGGATTGGGACCTACACGCGATGATTTGACAAAAAACGTTTTGGCAGAATACTTCGGTAAACCGTTGAAGATGAATGAAGAGGCGTTGGAATGGATAAAAGAATTATTGGCTAACAGAGGTGTGCCGATGAATGAGAAAAATGTTGATCAGGCACTTATGCCGGAAGGAGTAAAAATTTTGCGAAATTTTAAAGGCACTGCTGCGGGAATGTGGTTTGAAAAAGATGGTAAATCCCTTATTTCTTTGCCGGGTGTACCATTTGAGATGGAACATTTGATGGAAACTTATGTACTGCCTTCACTTAAAGAACTTTATCCGGACATACAAATTGATTATAAAACGGTAAAAGTTTACGATATACCTGAATCGGAACTTGCAATTCGCATTGAAGAATGGGAAAAAACTTTACCGGAAGGAGTAGGTTTGGCTTATTTGCCTGCGCCGGGTTGGGTACGTCTAAGGTTAACGGCAAAAGGTAAGATGCTTATCAAATTGGACGATTTTTATAGTGAATTGAAAGTAGCTTTGCAGGGACTTTATTTCACTGAAGGAGAAGATAGCAATATAGAAAATGACTTCGGTAAAGTTTTGAAAAGCAAGCAATTTACCGTAGCTACAGCAGAAAGTTGTACTGGAGGTTACATAGCTCATCTTATAACATCCGTATCCGGTAGTTCCGACTATTTTAAGGGTAGTGTGGTTTCCTATGCAAATGAAGTTAAACATGAAGTGTTGAAGGTAAGTAATGACGACTTACGTGAATACGGAGCAGTTAGCGAGCAAGTTGTGAGGCAAATGGCGGAAGGAGTGCGGGCATTAATGAAAACAGATTGTGCGATAGCCACTTCCGGAGTTGCCGGTCCCAACGGAGGTACACCGGAAAAACCTGTGGGTACAGTTTGGATTGCCGTTGCAACGCCTGTGAAAACTGTCGCAAGAAAGTTTGCATTTTCTTTTACTCGTGAGCGGAACATTGCCAAAGCATCTACTAAAGCAATGGAAATACTGATTGAGGAAATATCAGTGCCACACTGACATAATTAACTAATTGGCATAAGTGTTGCCGTTTTGTGGTTGAAAATTAAAAAATAACCATAAAAATTAAATATTATGTCAAAAGGTAAAATAGGTGTTTCAACACAGGATTTATTTCCGATAATCAAGAAGTTTCTTTATTCGGATCATGACATCTTTTTGAGAGAAATCGTTTCAAATGCGGTGGATGCAACACAGAAATTGAAGGTATTGGCTTCAAGCAGTGAATACAAAGGTGATGTTGCAAATCTGAAAATACGTGTTAAGGCTGACAAAAAGGCGGGGACATTGACAGTTTCCGATAATGGTATCGGTATGACGCGTGAAGAAGTTGAAAAATACATCAATCAAATTGCTTTTTCAGGTGCCGAAGAATTTATGGAAAAGTACAAAGATGACAAAGCTGCAATAATAGGGCACTTCGGTTTGGGTTTCTACTCTTCATTTATGGTGAGCGATAAAGTTGAAATAATAACAAAATCTTATAAAGACGGTGCACAAGCCGTGAAATGGTCATGCACAGGCAGTCCGGAATATATTTTGGATGATACCGACAAAGCCGAAGTGGGTACTGATATCGTGATGTATATCAACAAAGAAGAAAAAGATTTTCTGGAAGACTCTAAAATAAAAGCATTGTTGGAGAAATACTGCAAGTTCCTTCCGGTAGAAATTATTTTCGGCAAAAAACAAGAATGGAAAGACGGTAAATATGTTGATACGGAAGAAGATAATGTTATAAACGACATTAATCCCGCTTGGACACGTAAACCGTCGGATTTAAAGGAAGAAGATTATTTGAAGTTTTATCGACAACTTTATCCGATGTCGCAGGAACCGCTTTTTCATATTCATTTGAATGTGGATTATCCGTTCAATTTAACCGGAATATTGTACTTCCCGAAAATAGACAACAAATTTGAGATTCAGAAAAACAAAATTCAGTTATACAGTAATCAAGTGTATGTAACGGATTCGGTAGAGGGAATTGTTCCTGAGTATCTCACTTTGTTGCATGGAGTTATTGATTCTCCCGATATACCGTTGAACGTTTCTCGTTCCTATTTGCAAAGCGACCGCAATGTGAAAAAAATATCCAACCATATCACTAAAAAAGTTGCCGACAGTTTGAACGATATTTTCACTAAAAATCGTGAAGAGTATGAGAAAAAATGGGATGACTTGAAGATTTTCATACAATACGGTATGCTCACGGATGAGAAATTTGCCGAAAGAGCAGAAAAAATCTTCCTTTTCAAAAACACGGAAGGCAAATATTTCACAATAGAAGAATATGATAATCTCATAAAATCGGAGCAAACGGATAAGGATAAAAATATTGTAACACTTTACGCTACGGATAAGGATGAACAATATACTTATATTGATTCCGCACGTGCAAAGGGTTATGACGTTTTGATAATGGATGGGCAGTTGGATACGCATTTCATAAATTACATGGAACAGAAAAAATCCGACCATCGCTATCTGAGAGTTGATGCCGACGTTGTGGATAAGTTGATACAAAAAGAAGATGCTCGCAAAAGTGATTGGAGTGAAGTTGAACAGGAAGAATTGCGCACCGTGTTTTCATCCCAATTACCCAAAGACAACGCAATGTTTATGGTAAACTTTGAGTCATTAGGTGAAAATTCGGAACCGTTACTTATAACTCGTTCGGAATTTATGCGCAGAATGAAGGAAATGTCGCAGACGAATCCGGGCATGGCATTCTACGGTGCAATGGGTGATAATTATAATCTTGTGGTTAACACCGATCACCGTTTAATGAAGCGTCTTTTGGAAGACGAAAAAAAGAAAATGAGCGACGTTATTGCTCCTATCAATTTTGAAATTAAAGAATTGAGTGCCAAGAAAACGGAAATCAACACTTTGAATAAGGATAAGAAAGACGATGAAATTCCTCAGGTTGACAAAGACCGTTTAAACGAATACGACAATAAAATAAGTGAAATGGAAAAACAAAAAGAAGATTTGCTTGCAGGTTATGCACTGAAAAATCCTATTGTTAATCAACTTATTGACCTCGCTCTACTTGCAAACGGATTACTCAAAGGTGAGTCTCTCAACAAATTCGTAAAGAGAAGTGTTGAGTTGATAAATTAAAACAATTTTTCGTTTATAGTTAGACATCGAATAAGAAATCTTGCACATTTTTCAAGAATTTGTGCAAGATTTTTTATATTTGCAAACTAAATATAGTTTGGAATATTGTGTTATTTTAAATAATTGAGTTACAGAATGGATTTGTTTGTGAATAAAATGACTCACTATATACCTGAAGTTGTTGTTCCTAATTCTTATTTTAAAAACTTAAACGGCTTGGATGATCAGTGGATATTATCCAGAACAGGTATAAAAACGCGGAGTAAAGTAAAAGAAGGAGAAAACACTAATACAATGGCAATAAAGGCAGTAGAAAAAGCTGTAAATGATTTGCCCTACTCTATTCGAGAAATAGATTTGATCGTTGCCGCCACTTATTCGCCGTATGATACTGTTGCAACTGCCGCCCACACTATACAAAATAAATACGAAATATCAGGTGCCAAATGTTTAAGTATATCTTCCGCATGTTCTTCATTTATAAATGCGATGGAGATTGTTGAAGGTTATGTGAAAATGGGAAAAGCTAAGAAAGCACTTGTGGTGGCTTCCGAGCATAACACTAAATATTCCAATGATTCCGATCCTCAAAGCGGTCATCTTTGGGGAGACGGTGCTGTGGCGGTTTTCGTGTCCGACGAGCGTTACAGTGATAATGATGCCGAAATACTTAGTATATACACCGAAGGGTTGGGAAATGTAGGCAAGGCTATGGAAGCCGTGCATCTTTTCCCCAGAGACGGCGGTATCACAATGCCCGACGGTCGTGATGTTTTTGTGAATGCTTGTCATTATATGGTTGAAGCTTTGGAAAAAGCCGGCAGCATGTGTAATAAGTCATTGAATGATTTTACTTATATATCTACTCATCAGGCTAATATGCGCATAATAAGCCATATTGCCAAAGAGCAGAACTTGCCTGAGGAACGTTTTCTATCTACAATTGAAAAATGGGGTAACACCGGCTGTCCGAGTTGCGTTATTACACTTTCGGATAATATTAAACGTATTAAGAAAGGTGATCTGGTGGGACTTACCGTTTTTGGCGGCGGCTATTCATGTGGTGCAATGATAATGCAATATTAATCTTATTTATCTGTTGCAAATGATCTGGTAACTGCATGTAGTACACTTGCTATTATCTTTTGTTTGAGAAAAGTTCTTTTCGCAGGAAAAGATCGCATTCAGTAAGCCTTTCAGTTCATTAATATAATCGTTGTAGTAGCGATCAAAATCATTAATAGCTTCACCATCTGCAAAAAAATGGTGGGAATATTGACTGTCGAACATCTGCTTAATGCTATAAATACCCGGTGAAATAACCTGTTCATTAGGATTATTGTATGCAAAAATCATGCAGTATAGCAGAGTTTGGAAAGCTGCTTTATTACGTGATTTGTTTTCAGGGTTAAAAAGTGATTTTATGCCGTTTTTGAAAACATTTGTGTCGGCACCGGTTTTGTAATCTATTATTCTCACTCCTTTCGCATTACGGTCGACACGGTCAATAGTGCCACCGAGAATTATTTGTTTACTTCCTTCGGTAGTGGCAACTTCAAAAGGCATTTCATACTTTTTTTCCATTGAAACCATGCGGAAAGGTGTAAAGTTGCGGTCATATTCCAGCATTTTACGTATGTACTTTCTTATTATAGCAAGTATAAGGTTGTTCCCACTGTTCTCAATCATCTCCTTAGAATTGTTGTTATAACAATTTTGATAAGCTTTGCGAATATTGCCGTCAATCAAGATGTTGTCTTTTAAAATACTATCAATAACCTCAGAGGTGATTTCATTTTCTCCTAACGGAGCATAAAGTGATTCCGCACATTCATGGAAAATGTTACCGAGCAATCGGTAATCCAATTCTTCACTAACTTCTTCTTTTTCTTTAATATCGGCGATGTAGCGGAAATAAAATTTCAGAGGACATTCAATGTAAGTATTCAATGCCGACGGAGAAAGTATTTTCCCATTATCACCGTATTTTTTATAAAGTTTTGAAAGAAGTTCCGGCGTTTTATCGATTTCTATCGGAAGCTTTTCACGGATAGAGAATTTATTTTGGAAACTTTTTTCGTTAATAGGTAGTTCGGATTCATATTTAATTTGAAAAAGGTACCTACTCATTTCACTACTACTTATACCCTTGCTATTATTTGTATACATGATGTTTACACTGTCGGCTCGTTGTATTAATCGGTAGAAATAGTATGAAAACAACGCATCCTGATGCTCCGACGTAGGCAGGCGAAAGCCTACACGTATATTATAAGGTATGAAAGAAGAAGCCGGATTTACTTTCGGCAGCATACCTTCATTTGCAGATAGGATGATAATTCGGCGGAAATCCAGAAGTCGAGTTTCGAGTAATCCCATAACCTGCAATTCTTCCAACGGTTCGCCGGAAAAAGGTATTGATATACTGTTGATAACTCTTTGTATGATTTGCATATACAACGTGTCTTCCGGTTTGATATTTTCTTCATCAAGTGTGTTTTGTAGAGATTGTATGCGAGTGTACAGATTAAAAATAATCTCTTTTTCAATCACATCTGCTGATTTTTGAGCATCGTAAGCTGAAACCGAAAGTATTTTAAGAACATCTATAATATATGAAATGGTATCATTTGTTGTCGGTAGAAAAATAGCTTTACTTAAATTGTTGAATACCAAATACTCCGCTTTTAGATATATGAGATTATTTTTATGTATTTCGGCAGTGATTTTATCAACTATTTCGGGTGCACTGTTTTTTAATGATTTATGATTTAGTAATGCAAGCACGGGTTTAAAATAGTAATATCTACTACCGTCTTTTTCTTTCATGAATTTTCTACATTCACCCAAAAGTTGAATTAGGGCTGCAACGGATGTATTACGTGCCGGATAGCCCATTGTGATGTTGAGCTTTTCGATATTCTCCGGTATTGAATGAATAACGGGAATTAGCATGCGTTCATCACAAAGAACGATAGCCGTGTCGTTGAAACCGTTAATAGTGTGCTTTTCAAGTAATTCCGGTATCAACTTTGCCTGAGCAATATTTGATGACACGGAAATATAGTCGATTTCTTTTTTGCTGTGTTTGAAATTATTAAAATGTTCCGCACCGAGTTCGTTAGAGAAAAGTTTTAGATTTTCGCGAATAAATCTACCGGCTTCGTGTCTTATATCGGCAGCGTAATAAATATCGTAATCCCAATAAAATAATGCTTGTCCACTGCTTTTAAAATGGTTGAAAATCCTTTTTTCGGATAAACTTAAAGCATTAAAACCGGCAAAAACGATATTCCCTTGTATGTTATAGCTGTTGATATTTTCACAAAAATGTCTGATACCCATGCCTTCATAACAAAGTTGCTCCGAGTAAAGCATTTCCCTGAACAGATTGTAAACATCGTTTAGTTTACTCCAGATTTTGAGAAATTCTTCCTTTTCGTTGCTGAATTTAGATACGTTGAAACTACTCCAAAACATTTTAATTGCAGCGAGTTGCTCTTCATCCAAAAAGGAATAATCCGATTCTATATCTTTAAGTGCGCTGATATTCTTAAACAAATCTTTTGCACTAACGAGATATTTATCAATATCGTCGAAATCATTCAGCAACATATTGCCCCAAAAGTAGAAGTCATCGAATTTCTCATTGCTTGCAGCCACTTTTATATAAGCTTTATATAGCTTGGTTACGGCAATCAAATCATCCACTTGTTTGAGTCCGGAATATTTGTTGATAAAATCGCTTATCGTCATAATTTCCGGTAACCACACTGCTTTGTCGGTGATTTTTGCCATTTCCGCAGCCAAGAATAACCCTGCTCTTTTATTTGGAAATATGATGGTTACATTTTCAAAATTCCCTTTGAATTTATTGAACAAGTCGTCTGCTATTAATTTCAAAAATGAAGACATAGATTTAATTTGGTAGTACGGTCAAAGTTATAATTTTTTAAGTAAATCAAGTCGGTGAATCTTGTGAAGTAGCTTTTTTATAGTTATGTAACAATCTTTTTTGTACCAAAAGAAAAAAATATTTTGCTCTCTCTTTTCCTCTTTTGTTTTAGCTGTGTTAACCTTTTTCAAAGAGTACGGATGGTAACCGGTATAGTACATAGTTGTAGCAAGTGTCATCGGAGTAGGTGTAAAATCTTGCACTTGTTTCAAATGAAAATCAAGATTTTTGGTTGTAATTGCAAGTTCTGCCATATCGGTGAGAGTGCAATCCGGATGTGAAGATATAAAGTAAGGTATTAGTTGTTGTTTTAAACCGTATTTATTATTTACGTTGTCGAAAATGCGTTTCAACTCGTAGAACTGCTCGAAAGACGGTTTACGCATTGCATGAAGAACATGGTCGGCAGAATGTTCCGGTGCCACTTTCAATCTACCGGATACGTGTTTACGGATGACGGTTTCCAGATAAGTTTTATTTGCTTTATTAACCTTTTCGTCTTTGTTGCTATGGAGACAAATGTCGTAGCGAATACCGGAACCGATAAAACAATGTTTCACTCCTGCAATTTGTGATACTTTCTCATATAGAGCAAGCAGTGGTGAATGGTCGGTTAGCAAATTGGAGCAAATTTTAGGATAAGCGCATGACGGGCGTTTACAGATGTTGCAAAGTTGCTTATCCGCACCTTGCATGCACCACATGTTTGCCGAGGGACCGCCCAAATCTGTGATTGTTCCGTTGAAATCCGGCATCGAAGTTATTTGTTCCACCTCTTTTAGTACGGACGCTTCTGAGCGTGATGAAATGAATTTACCTTGATGTGCGGAAATCGAACAAAACGAACAACCTCCGAAACAGCCTCTGTGCAATGTTACCGAATGTCTAATCATAGTGTAGGCAGGTATTTCCTTGCCTTTATAGCGAGGATGCGGCAGGCGGGTGAACGGTAATGCGTACACTGCGTCCAATTCCTCCGTTGTCATAGGCGGATATTGCGGATTTACAATGAGTGTCTTGTCTTCAACAGTTTGCAAGAGTTGTGCAGCCTGCAAGGAATTGGACTCCTCTTCAATACGTCGAAAATTCAGTGCATGTTTTTTCTTGTCGTCAAGGCAATCTTCATGGGAGAAAAGAGTTATTTGCTTCCAATTTTTGTTAGTTGCGTACGATACATCCTTTTGCCTAATGATGCAAGTTTGCGGAATGTTAGTAAGATTTTCAAAAGGGATACCTTTTTTTAGCAGTCGGCACAATTCTGTGAGCGGTTTTTCACCCATACCGTAGATGAGCATATCGCCACCGCTTTCATACAGTATTGACGGGCGCAAGCGGTTGAGCAGATAATCATAGTGGGTGAAACGTCTTAAAGAGGCTTCAATACCTCCCAAAATCACAGGCACATCAGGATAAAGTTCTTTTAGTATACGGGTGTAGACCAAACTCGGCATGTCCGGACGTGCACCGCTGCGACCGTTTGGAGTGTAGGCATCATCGGAACGTTTGCGGAGAGATGCCGTGTAGTGGTTCACCATTGAATCCATTGCACCCGGAGATATACCGAAAAAAAGATTCGGGCGTCCCAACTTCTTGAAATCGCGCAAATCATCCTGCCAATTAGGTTGCGGGATTATTGCCACTCTCAGATTTAGTGATTCGAGCAGTCGTCCCACAACTGCTGCTCCGAAAGCAGGATGATCAACATAGGCATCACCGGAAAACAACACCACATCCACGCTATTCCAACCGCGTTCTTTGACTTCCTTTGCAGATGTAGGCAACCATTTTAATGAAAAATCTTTACTCATAATTCTAATATTCCCCGCAACTCACAAATGTAAGTGAAAAATCCTAATTTTGCACACAAATTAAAAAGCGATGAAAGTAAATGTAATAAGTCTCGGCTGCTCAAAAAACCTTGTGGATTCCGAACTACTGTTGAAACAATTAGAGAAATCCGGCTACGAAACAGAAGCCAATGTGGAGAACTCGGGTGCGGAGATTGTAGTGGTGAACACTTGTGGATTTATAGGCGACGCCAAAGAAGAATCCGTGAACACCATTTTGGAGCAAGTGGCAAGGAAAAGTGATGGCGAAGTGAAACACCTTTTAGTGATGGGTTGCCTTTCACAAAGATATGCCGCAGATTTGCAAAAGGAAATACCGGAAGTGGATGCTTATTTCGGCAAATTCGATTGGAAAGGAGTGCTCACTTATTTAGGGCAAACTTATAAAGAGGATGCTGCAAATGAACGACTGCTTACGACACCTAAGCACTATGCCTACCTGAAGATTGCAGAAGGTTGCGACAGAACTTGTTCCTATTGTGCAATTCCTTTGATGACCGGTGGTTACAAATCTCGGCGACGTGAGGACATTCTTGATGAGTGTGAGCGATTGGCAGATGCGGGAGTTAAGGAACTGATAGTGATTGCACAGGATTTGACTTATTACGGCACTGATATTTACGGCACTGCTCGCATTGCCGATTTGATTTCCGACATTTCCGACCTCAAACGCTTTGAATGGATAAGGCTACACTACGCTTATCCTTCCGGTTTCCCAACGGATTTACTTGCAGTGATAAGGGAAAGAGAGGATGTTTGCAATTATTTGGATATTGCTTTGCAGCATTGCAGTGATCACATGCTTAGCTTGATGCGCAGAGGTATCACGAAAGAAAAAACGATAGAACTTATACATAAAATCAGGGAGGAAGTGCCCGGTATTTGTTTGCGTACAACATTGATGACAGGTCATCCGGGTGAAAGCGAAGCTGACTTTGAGGAAATGTATGATTTTGTGCGTAGTATGCGCTTTGAACGTTTAGGCGTTTTCCCATATTCACACGAAGATGACACTTATTGCGACATTCACTATAAGGATGATGTGCCTAAGAAGGTTAAAAATAGGCGTGCGGAAAAGATTATGGCTTTACAGGAGGAAATTGTAGACGAAATCAACAGAGGGATGATAGGTAAGACATATAAAGTGATAATCGACAGGCTGGAAGATGGTCTTTATATCGGACGCACCGAATACGATTCTCCCGAAATAGATCAGGAAGTTATAATTAAAGCTGTGAAACCTCTGATAATAGGTAACTTCTATCAAGTTGAAATCACCGATTCCACAGGCTTTGATTTATTTGGAAAAGTGTGATATTGTAGCTACATTTGCGGAACTAAATCAATCATAAATACATTTAATTATCTAAATCATAAAGAATTATGAATAATGTACTTTTTTGGCTCGTACCGATTTGCTCGGTTATAGCATTGGTGTTCGCTTGGTTCTTCTTTAAAGGAATGATGAAAGAAGAAGAGGGAACAGACACTATGAAACGTATTGCGGGACATGTTCGCAAAGGAGCTATGGCTTATTTGAAACAGCAATATAAAATTGTAGGTGTTGTATTCTTGATACTCTGTATTTTATTTGCATGGATGGCATTCGGACCGGGATTGCAAAACAAATGGGTGTGGGTGGCATTTCTTTCGGGAGGTTTCTTCTCCGGTTTGGCGGGTTTCATAGGAATGAAAACGGCTACTTATGCTTCCGCACGCACGGCAAATGCCGCACGTCGCAGTATGAACGACGGCTTGAAAGTGGCATTTCGTTCGGGAGCCGTGATGGGCTTAACGGTGGTAGGCTTAGCGTTGTTGGACATTTCTTTGTGGTGGCTTATATTGGATGAATTTGTTGAAGATGTGAACGCTTCCCACAAGGCGATAATGATAACTACCACTATGCTTACCTTTGGTATGGGTGCTTCATTGCAGGCATTGTTTGCAAGAGTTGGCGGAGGTATATTCACCAAAGCCGCTGATGTGGGTGCCGACTTAGTAGGTAAAGTTGAAGCCGGCATACCGGAAGATGACCCGCGTAATCCGGCTACTATTGCCGACAACGTGGGCGACAACGTGGGCGACGTTGCAGGCATGGGTGCCGACCTTTACGAATCTTATTGCGGTTCTATTCTTGCAACGGCTGCGCTTGGTGCCGGAGCTTTTGCAGCTTCCGACCTACAATTAAATGCCATTTTGGCTCCTATGTTGATTGCAGCCTTTGGGGTTGTTCTTTCGTTGCTCGGTATATTTATGGTTCGCACAAAAGAGGGTGCTTCCCAAATACAATTGTTGCGTTCTTTGGATAGAGGTGTGAACACAAGTTCCGTGCTCATCATTGCCGCAAGTTTCTTGGTGGTTTACCTTTTAGGTTTGAGCTATTGGATTTGCGGTTCCATCATTGTAGGATTGATTACGGGTGTGATAATCGGTAAAATAACCGAATACTACACTTCCCATGCTTATAAACCCACACAGGAAATTGCAAAAAGCGGCGAAACCGGTCCTGCAACCGTTATTATAAAAGGTATAGGAACGGGAATGATCTCTACGGCTATGCCTGTTCTAACAATTGTTGCCGGTATTATCTTCTCTTATTTATTTGCAGCGGAATTTGATATAACCAAGATGTCAATGGGACTTTACGGAGTGGGAATTGCAGCTGTCGGCATGCTTTCAACTCTTGGAATCACTCTTGCCACCGATGCTTATGGTCCTATTGCCGACAATGCAGGCGGAAATGCGGAAATGAGTGGTTTGGGAAAAGAAGTGCGTCAGCGCACAGATGCACTTGATGCACTCGGCAACACAACGGCTGCCACCGGTAAAGGTTTTGCAATCGGTTCGGCTGCGCTCACAGGTTTGGCTTTGCTTGCTTCGTATATTGAAGAAATAAAAATCGGACTACTGCGCTTGGGAGAAACAACCATAGAAGTGGGCGGCAAAGCTATCGACACTGCCACTGCCGGTTTCAGTGATTTCATGACATTTTATAATGTAACCCTTATGAATCCCGCCGTGCTTTCCGGAGTATTTATCGGTTCCGTGATGGCATTCCTTTTCTGTGGATTGACGATGAATGCTGTGGGACGTGCTGCACAGAAAATGGTTAATGAGGTGCGCCGTCAATTTCGTGAAATCAAAGGCATCATGACCGGAGAAGCAGAACCGGATTATGCAAGATGTGTTGAGATTTCCACCAAAGGAGCACAGCATGAAATGCTCTTCCCATCGCTTATGGCAATAATAGTGCCTGTGATTACGGGTTTGATATTCGGTGTAGCCGGAGTGATGGGATTACTTGTTGGCGGACTCGGTTCGGGTTTCGTATTGGCAATATTCATGGCTAATTCGGGAGGAGCTTGGGACAATGCCAAAAAGTTTGTCGAAGAAGGTAATCTCGGCGGCAAAGGTTCGGAAACACATAAAGCCACCGTCATTGGCGACACGGTTGGCGATCCTTTCAAGGATACATCAGGTCCGAGCCTCAATATACTAATCAAGTTGATGAGCATGGTATCCATTGTTGTTGCCGGTCTCACCTGCGCTTACAGCATATTGTAAAGCCACATCTCACTTTATTTATAAACAAATACAATGTAGGGGTTCAATATTATTTTGAATCCCTACTTTTTTGCATAATTACATATCTTCGGACATGGAAAATTGCGACACACCCGATAATTATTGGGGATATACTTTTCCACATATAACAACATACGCCCACTCTTCAGGCTCATAAAAAATAATATCCCAAATAATATCTTCAAAAGGTTAAAGTTTAAAGCTTTTTACTCCAAGTTTAGAGTTCCGAACTCCGAAGTCGATGCTTTGAACTCCGACATCGATGTTTTGAACTCCAAATTAAATGCTCTGAATATACCCCACTTAATCCTTGTTATAGTGGAAATTGCTCTCTGATTAGAAAAAGAAATTAATTAAATATCAATACTATGGAAAGTCTTAATCCTTGTTATAGTGGAAATTGCTCTCTGATAAGAATCAATCTGGATTCTCCATGAGGAGGGGGAAGTCTTAATCCTTGTTATAGTGGAAATTGCTCTCTGATCCTTAGTTTTAAGAAGACATTTATAAGGATTATTATTGTCTTAATCCTTGTTATAGTGGAAATTGCTCTCTGATGTGTCTCACAAAGAAGGCACCAAAAAAAGAATAGATATGTCTTAATCCTTGTTATAGTGGAAATTGCTCTCTGATTTGTTGACGAGGAAAATTATTTAATTTACTTATAAAAAGTCTTAATCCTTGTTATAGTGGAAATTGCTCTCTGATAGTTTATTCGCTGTTTTTTTGCCCTTTTTAATAAGTCTTAATCCTTGTTATAGTGGAAATTGCTCTCTGATTGAGCTTACTCCGAAACACAGCTATTAGACGTTTGCCCGTCTTAATCCTTGTTATAGTGGAAATTGCTCTCTGATTTCGGCGTGTATACAAGGAAAAGTGGGTAAAACCAAGAGGGTCTTAATCCTTGTTATAGTGGAAATTGCTCTCTGATGAGGCCACAAGAGGCAGGCTAATAATACCTGCCTCAGGGTCTTAATCCTTGTTATAGTGGAAATTGCTCTCTGATTAACGGAAAACGAATTACGTTTGAAGTTAAATTTTCCTAACTGTCTTAATCCTTGTTATAGTGGAAATTGCTCTCTGATGATAATATTATTATAACTATTGTAATAATATTATTAAGTCTTAATCCTTGTTATAGTGGAAATTGCTCTCTGATAAACCGCTAAGAAAAGAATAAAAGTCATAACTGAAGCGTCTTAATCCTTGTTATAGTGGAAATTGCTCTCTGATAATGCCTAAAAAGTTACGGTGAATTTTGTAGGCATCTTGTCTTAATCCTTGTTATAGTGGAAATTGCTCTCTGATATAAACCTTACTCCACATAAAATAAGTGTAGAGACAGTCTTAATCCTTGTTATAGTGGAAATTGCTCTCTGATACCTTACTCCACATAAAATAAGTGTAGAGACATCGGCAGTCTTAATCCTTGTTATAGTGGAAATTGCTCTCTGATATCCAGGACTTTCCAAGAGGAGACCAGAAAGAGGAAAGGTCTTAATCCTTGTTATAGTGGAAATTGCTCTCTGATATCAACTCTCATGACGCGACAATTCGATATGAATGAGTCTTAATCCTTGTTATAGTGGAAATTGCTCTCTGATCCGGCTCGTATTGCAAATGCCAACAATTAACCTTATAACAGTCTTAATCCTTGTTATAGTGGAAATTGCTCTCTGATTGTTGAGGCTTTTCAACAGGTAATAAAATAAAATTGTCTTAATCCTTGTTATAGTGGAAATTGCTCTCTGATGGAAGACCCGTTGAAATAGTTGCCAAAAACGACGGTTTGTCTTAATCCTTGTTATAGTGGAAATTGCTCTCTGATCGACTAACAGCGATAAAAAAATAGAAGAATGTATAGAGTCTTAATCCTTGTTATAGTGGAAATTGCTCTCTGATAACTTTATGGCTGAAGCGTTTAAGATTTTATCTTTCCGAAAGGTCTTAATCCTTGTTATAGTGGAAATTGCTCTCTGATTAAAACTACAAGATATAAAGAAGTATCTTATGAGGTCTTAATCCTTGTTATAGTGGAAATTGCTCTCTGATTAGGGCCTCACGCTTTCAACAGCATCATCCAAGCTATGTCTTAATCCTTGTTATAGTGGAAATTGCTCTCTGATTATGACAATTTTGATAATAAATTGTTAATTAATTCGTCTTAATCCTTGTTATAGTGGAAATTGCTCTCTGATGAAGCCCTATTCAGCAGCTTGAAATCGTCTTGAATTATGTCTTAATCCTTGTTATAGTGGAAATTGCTCTCTGATTAATATTATCACTTCCGTTGTTGGGCAAAACGAAGAAATGTCTTAATCCTTGTTATAGTGGAAATTGCTCTCTGATCCATGATTATTGCAAGAAAGACAAATACGGTCTATTCCTTGTGTCTTAATCCTTGTTATAGTGGAAATTGCTCTCTGATTCTCAGAAAACAGAGAGTTAGTGATAAATCGCTACAACGTCTTAATCCTTGTTATAGTGGAAATTGCTCTCTGATTTTTGTACACGCCAACATTTATTTTGTAGCGAAAATGTCTTAATCCTTGTTATAGTGGAAATTGCTCTCTGATTCACGATGTAAAGGTCAATCGTCTTATAAAGATGAAGTCTTAATCCTTGTTATAGTGGAAATTGCTCTCTGATATTATTTATATTTGCCCCCGATAAAGGGCGTAAAGGGTTGTCTTAATCCTTGTTATAGTGGAAATTGCTCTCTGATTTAAGAAAGGAAACGCTTCTAAAACACCAAACCATCCGTGTCTTAATCCTTGTTATAGTGGAAATTGCTCTCTGATTGAAACAGTGGGAACCGAAGAGTTTTGGAAGAGGGAGTCTTAATCCTTGTTATAGTGGAAATTGCTCTCTGATTAAAGATGGAAATTTCATTCGTAAATCTTACTCCAGTCTTAATCCTTGTTATAGTGGAAATTGCTCTCTGATCTCCCCACCAAATCGTGGTGGAGGCCGCAAGAGGAAGGGTCTTAATCCTTGTTATAGTGGAAATTGCTCTCTGATAGGGATGAAAATGGAGTTATTGTTGGATGTAAAGGGTCTTAATCCTTGTTATAGTGGAAATTGCTCTCTGATGGAGTTGTTGTTGCATGTAAAGGCTTAGCACATGTCTGTCTTAATCCTTGTTATAGTGGAAATTGCTCTCTGATACAATTTATATTGTCTCTTCCCTAACTGCACAAGCGTCTTAATCCTTGTTATAGTGGAAATTGCTCTCTGATACTATGCTTGGCAACAGAAAATAGCAACACAAGGAGGTCTTAATCCTTGTTATAGTGGAAATTGCTCTCTGATGAATGCGGAAATTTGTAGCTTCGGCAACTTTGCGGAGGTCTTAATCCTTGTTATAGTGGAAATTGCTCTCTGATAATCATGCCCAAGACTTTTTGGGCAAATTTCCCGTGAAGTCTTAATCCTTGTTATAGTGGAAATTGCTCTCTGATAGCCGCAAACCTGTGGTTGAAACCAGAGAATCGTCGTCTTAATCCTTGTTATAGTGGAAATTGCTCTCTGATGCAGAGTCCACGAGCGAAACAGTAGGAACAATTCCTGTCTTAATCCTTGTTATAGTGGAAATTGCTCTCTGATTTAAAAGATTCGTGGCAGCATTCTGAAAGGTGTGGATGTCTTAATCCTTGTTATAGTGGAAATTGCTCTCTGATACTATTGGAAGGCTAATAATACCTTCCTCAGGCATTATAGCTGTCTTAATCCTTGTTATAGTGGAAATTGCTCTCTGATCAAATGCCTAAAGGACATGAAAAAAAAGATACTGATAAATTGTCTTAATCCTTGTTATAGTGGAAATTGCTCTCTGATTATAAAAATGAAAAAAATTATTTTAAGAGGCATCACCTTGTCTTAATCCTTGTTATAGTGGAAATTGCTCTCTGATGAAGCAGTTGGAACCGAAAGTTTCTGGAAAAGGGGTCTTAATCCTTGTTATAGTGGAAATTGCTCTCTGATATTAAATAAACAAAAAATATGGCTTATTTATCACAAGTCTTAATCCTTGTTATAGTGGAAATTGCTCTCTGATTAGATTTTTCTACAGAACTTATTGCAATTCTTAAAAATGTCTTAATCCTTGTTATAGTGGAAATTGCTCTCTGATTTTAAACAATTATGGCAGAAAAAGCTAAAAAAATGGAAGTCTTAATCCTTGTTATAGTGGAAATTGCTCTCTGATTGCGAGTCCTATTAGAGGATATATTAGTGAAGACGGTGGGTCTTAATCCTTGTTATAGTGGAAATTGCTCTCTGATTGAAGGAGCTAAACGTCTTAACGGTATTCGTATTAAAAAGTCTTAATCCTTGTTATAGTGGAAATTGCTCTCTGATAGTATAACGACAAATGTATTAATTTTCAAAGTTTTACTATAATAAATTATCTAAAAGTTACTGAAAAACTGTACCTTATCCCAAATGCGAAATTAGTATTTTTATTCAATATATCAAAGAACGCTTTTTATAGTGATTAGAGTTTAGCACTTTGTCCCCAAACTACACTCTAATAACCATCAACTAAAAAAACAGCGTATTTCTGTTTTTGAGTACAACATCTACGTCTAAACTTTTGCCGATAATTCGCATGGCTTGCAGATAGTCTGTTGAAATAGGGCAGACGATAATACTATCTTCATTCTCGTAACAGGCTTGCACCGCTGCAAGGTCATCTTTTATCTGCGCGTACACCGCATGTTCGGCGTCGGCAAGAAAAATGGATTTCTGAATACGCATACATCCTTTGCGCAATAGATATTTTACCACCTGATTGCGAACCTTGTTGTTTTCTATGTCATACATTACAAAAAATATCATACGTAACTTACTGTGTTTCTTATTTACAATTCCTAAAATTTGCTGCACCCGCTGTTCTACAGAAGGCAATTCATCGTCCGGAGAAACTATAGGTAATGGTTCTCGCGGCAATCCCGAAGTGTACAACTTCAACATTCGCTCGGCAAACGATATTTCTTTCTTTTTTCTTGGCATCTTTTTAGAGTTTAGAGTTTAGTTTTTGAGAGAGAGTTTTGGTGCTGGCTTTCAACATCTTTTGTGATTCGATAGCCTACACACTACTATCTACATTCTAAACTCTACTAACTTCAACCGCATTCTCGGTTTCTTTATTCTTTTTCGCATCAAAGCCTTTTTCAAGATAGAATTTAACTTTTTGTCCTACAGCTGCTTTCCCTTTACAGTCTTTCAAGCGGAAATAATACGATTTATGGCTGGCAGTTTCAATAAATCCGGCTTTACCGTTAGGTAAAATCGTTTTGATAACACCGCTCAGCAGCTGTCGGTCGGCAAATTTCAGACGGCTCCAAAGTCGCTTTGCTTCCTGTATCGGCGGATGCTCTGCATGTTCATGCAAAGCACCGGCTAATTCCCGTTGTGTTTGCGCTTCCTCGTTCATTCCCAGTGCCTTCAAAATATCAGCCATCGTGTTGAACAAACCGGCTTTCTTATCCAAATCACCACTGTTGAGGGCGGCGTCCAAAGCATATTGAAGTGCTTCTTTGTGCTTGCCTTGCCGGTGGAGTTGTTCGGCAATTTCTCGCTGAATAAACCATTCTTTCTTGCGTCTCAATAATTCGAGTTGCTGTGCAAGGGCTTCGGCGTATAGTCCCTTGCCTTCGTAGCAAAGTCCTATGCGCCAACGAAACCACACGTCGTTATCATAATGCAATGGCGAAACGGTTTCCAATGCTTTGTTGCACAATTCCATACATTCGTCCCAACGACCTTTTTCCAACAATGCTTTGCTGCGCCAAGCGTAATATTGTTCTTTTTTGGAAGCCAATTCACGCTGTTCACCATTTCTATCTGTAAATGAAAATGTTTCGGTGTCAAGCAGTTCAGGATTAAGTTTTTCTGTCCATTCCAAGATTTTGTCGGTTTGATAAGAGGCTTTACCTATCAAATAATTCAGTATTTTAAAAACGGTTACCGTATAAGCCGAATATTTATCATCTTGTCTGGTTAAATTCGTAACTGCATTTGCTGCTCGATAAAATATAATCTCGTCTTTAATTGGTTCGGGAGAGATTTCCGTGTAATAAATACACCAAGCATATAGTCCGTTATTCGGTTCAAAAGTATGATTAATTTTGTAAACCTCACGGCATACATTAAGAGCATCTTTGTATCGTTTTAATTGCTTAAGGCAAAAAGCGTAACGCCAGCCGTCCCACTCATTGCAGTCTTCGCGAAATCCTTCCCACAACGAGCGATATAGCGGCAAGGCTTCGGCGAAATTCTTTTCCGAATGGAAAGTGTTAGCTTGTTGTCGAAGCATTTCTGTTTCAGTAATAGAATTTCCTTCGGGGATATGAAATTGTTTATTGTTTATAAGCACATAATCTTCAATGAAATTGCCGATATATTCTGCCATTAAATTGTTCAACTGCTCGGAAGTGCCTTGTCTTGGTGATTTCACGACTGAAAATCCACGTTTACCAAAAAACAGATTGATTTCGGCTTGCGCTAATCCGGCTCGGAATTTGAATTTTTTCCCATAGCTGATATTTTCAACACTTTCGGTGCTAATGCCCGATTCGCCGATGTATTGCAACAGTTTTTCGAGAATTTGATTTAATTCTTCCGGAACGTATACTTGCGGTTTTTGTCGTGGTAGTCGTGTCTTAGCTTGTAATCGTTCTTTTATAAAGGCAATAGCATCATCGGATATTTGTCTTGTAGATTTTTCAACCGGTGCATTTATTTTTTCCTCTTTTGCTTCCTTGTCTAATTCCCGTTGTAGTTCACCAACCATAAAAGGATTGCTGAAATCCACAAAGTCGCTCATCCGGACTGTTTCGGCATCGGGATTGAAAAATGCTTGCGGGTCGTGGCTAAGGAAACAAGCACGTGAAACGTCGCTGGTAGCTTTGTCCACCGCCTGTGCAAAACCGTATTGCGTCGCCAGCACTTGAATAAAAACCTTGTAAAACAAGGAGTATTTGCCTGCATCGTAGCATTTTTCACTAAGGTGGAAAAGCAATTTCAAGCCGTCTTCGCTTGGCGAAACAAAACAAAGCATCACTCGACTGTCGGCAATCAATCGTGAGCGCAAGCTGTCCATGCTCAGTCCCTTTTCTGCAATATGGTCAATATCAACGATAAAGTATTCAATACTACCGAAATTTTCAATGCGGCGATACGGCGGATTGAAGATGCCGCAAACCACGTAGGGTAGTTCGCGTTTCATCACGCCGTATTGTTTTTTATCAATCGTGCGAATTAATCGTAGTCGGGCAATCTGATTCAGCGTAACTTCATCGGGTTGTTGAATCATTTCAGACAGTTGCTGAGGCTCAATGCCGGTCAGCGGATCGTCTTTTTGCGTTATTTTTTTTCCTATAGATAACATATCGTTTTGTTTTTAGCACACAGATGACACAGATTGAAGAGATTTGCACCGTTTCTTTATGTCGTTATCGAAAATCTTACGACGAATTTCAGGCTTCATTCCGAAGTTCAATAATAAGCCAACTTCTTTGTCTGTCGCTTTTAGATAATTGATTAGTTGCAGTTCATGTTCTTCAATTAAGCAATCTACCGCTTTCAATTCCAAAATTATTAAATCATTGACAATCAAGTCGGCTTTATATTTTCCAACCACTTGTTGTTGATAATATACATCTATTGCTTTTTGCGTGTCAACTGAAAAGCCTCTGTTTTTTAGCTCAAAATAGAGAGCATTTTGATAAACGTTCTCCAAAAATCCAAAGCCTAATTCATTATATACGCAATAAAATGCCTGTATAATTCTTTCTGTCAACTCTTTGTGCTTATATTTTTCCATATTGCTATTTTAACATTTAAAAAATCTGTGCAAATCCATTTAATCTGTGTCATCTGTGTGCTATTGAGTTTTGAAGTTTTGCGCCAAACTTTGGCAGTACAAATCAATATGTGTCAGCCGCGAACGATCCAGCGCATTGATAGAAATGATTTCAGACATATAATCATTGAGTGACTGTATTAAAATGCGTCGTCCCAGATTTTCGAGCCAGCAGGCACCGTCGCTTTGGATAGAGTAGCATTCTTCGCCGACGGCATGTTGTCGTGCCAGCTGCCAAACCACGTAATCCACCCAAATACGGTATCGTTCAATCACATCATAAACCAACACCGGACGATTATATTCATCGCGGTGCAGGACGCCGATATACGGGTCAATGCCTGAGCGAATAAGCGCACCCTCAATTTTACCGTACAATATGCCATAGCCATAGTTGAGCAGGGCGTTCATCACATCCATTGCGGGATGTTGCGTGCGCTCGGCAAAGCGATAGTTCTCAGGCAGAAACTCATTCATCTGTTCAAAATAAATTTTGGAAACGATGCCTTCCCAACCGCGCAGTTGTGCGGCAATATCTTGAACTACTTCGCCTTGCAGCGCTTTCACCTTTTTATGGTAGTTCTCCAATCTTAAAACAGCTTTATTAACAGCCTCTACAGTGCCGTCCTGTGAGGCAAAAGTGTAAAGCATTGCCTGCTGATTTTCAATCTTTGAAGCAATAACCTCCTTTATCCATTTCACCGCTTTGGACGAGCGCGAAAATTCCAGTTGTCCCTTCCGGATGGTGGAAATGGAGCCATATCGGTTGCTCCAAATCCGTCCCGCCGGTTTGCCCGATTTGTCTGTAAACAGCACCTCGATTTCGTGCTCGATTGCCAGCAGTACGGCGTCGCTGCTAATTTGTGCCCCGCGCGAAATTTGGATAGACCTCACGTCGGAAGGTGGGACGCGCTGTTTACCGTCCTTGTGCAGCACCATAAAACAATCGTTGTCTTTGGTGAGGCATGAGCCGAAAGTATGAAGGATGAGTTCCATGGTTTACTTAATATTTCTATTGTTTACATACAAATATTCTTTTGCACGAGTGATGGCGGTATAAGCCCATTGGTACAATTCGGAACTACGCCTGCGAAATATACTTGTGCCCATATATAGAAATATTTGATTCCACTCTCCTCCCTGTGATTTATGGCAAGTAAGAGCATAGCCATAAGCGGTACGCAAAGCATTTAGAAAAGGATCGGATAACATGTTCTTTCTAAAAGCCTCAAAATGTAAATTATCTTTGAATGATTCCTTTGTGATTTTAGGTAATTTATTTTTTGTAAAAGCATCATAAACATCAGGTTTGAATTTGATGCCACGAGCAACCATTCTTTCAATAAAGTCCATCATCAACATCCAGTGTTGAACGCCATTTATATTAGGAAGATTATCACGAAGTAAATCAAAAAGCAACAATGTATTATAAGATTGTTTTGAAGCTAATTCCTTAACTCGTACATTTGTAAAATGTAATCCGGCTCTTATTTTAGTTTCGCCAACTTCCTCAACTTCAACCAAATCACCATTTACTAAATCTACCACATAATTATTTTGGGTAACAAGCAATAAATCGCCAACAATTAACGGTTCTCTTTTGCCATGAAAAGATTCGCGTACCAAGTTACTCATTTTGCTGCATTCTGCATTAGAGTTACAAATCAGAGTTGCGTATTCATATCCATTTTCTTTTATTGCTTGAATATATTTAGTGTATAGTTCTATCTCAGATTGAAAAACATTTATACGATTATATCCACGAAGCGGTAAAGGGTCAAAAGCTATTTGTTTGCCAAAATAACCACTATCAACATATTTTTTGGGAATGCTATCATTGTTACTATCTTGCCACAAATTGCGAATAACAGATGCTGCTTTGAGAATATCATTATTTTCTTGTTGACGAAAAATCTCTGTAAGAGTATATTCTGTTACGGATACATTGTATTTCTTTCTAAGATATTCCGCATCCAAAGCTGGAGATTCTTTTTGGTTAATAGGTGGCAATTGGCACGGGTCGCCCACGAAAATGAATTTTCCTTTTTTATCGTAATTCATAAGCGCGTCCAGCACATTTCCGTCCCCAATATTTGCCGTAGAGGTTTGAGGCGTTTTTTTGTCTGATACCATAGAGGCTTCATCTACAATATAGGTTACAACTTGTGTATTATCAATTTGTACTGCATCAAAATCGAGATACATTTGTCCGAAAGCATCAATTTGAGTGTTTGATTGTTTAATACTTTTATCTACATCTTGGCTTAAGCCCACAAAACGATATACCAAGCTGTGTATTGTTTTTACATTGACAATAGTCTTGTCTGAAAGTATTTTAGCAACTCGTCCGGTCGAAGCCAATACAACAAAAGGAGGCTCTTTTTCTTCATTACCATATACTTGGGAATTGTTATCTTTTGTATCGGAATTCTCTTGAGACTTTTTCCAATCAGCATTCAATTTTTTTATAAATCCACCAATCAATGATGTTTTTCCCGTACCGGCATAGCCTTTTAGTACAAAAATTTTTGCTTTTGAATCTTGTTCAAATGCACATAAAGCATCAAATACCTTCGTTTGTTGCGAAGATAATTCAAAATCAAAATAATCCTTGTAAGTCTTTACATCATTCATAGTTTACTCATTATACTGCCGAACTTCTTATTTGCTCCTCAATCATTTTATTCAACGGTTCATACATATCTTCCCGTGGCAAGCCCCATGCATCTAAGCATTGCTCTACTAAACATTGATAATAGGGAAGTTCTTCCGCTAATGTCCTTTTATCAACATATTTGCCTTCGTGAGCAACTTTATTGCGTACTTCTCTTACGGCGTTTTGTTTCTTTTCCTTGTATGGAGAATATGTAAAATCCAAATACGGTAGTAACAAATTTGCCAATGGCTGTAATTCATGGAAAAAATCTTGCTCGGCAATCAAGTGGATGGCTAATGGTACGGAAGAATAATCATAAGGCTTTTCTTTGTTGCAATTATCCATTGCATATTTCCTTGTTATCGGACAGTTATGTTCGTCTTCGTTAATCCATTTAAATAGTATGTCTTCTTTTCTATCTTTCCTCTTTCCAATACATTTTTCTATTTCTTTTTCTATAAGTTTTAAGCTGTTATCAATAAATTCTTCGTAAAATACGGCAAAATCTAAGATGCTGTCACGAAAATTGCCAAGCAATAGTTTTCGATAGGCAACCAATAATGATTCTGATAAAAACAGATACTCTTTTTCTCCAAATAACTTATACAAATCTTCTGAGAATGCTCTCTTACAAGGATTAACAGCCGATATAATGCAAATATTTTTTCTGTCTGCAAGATTTTCCTTTGAGTCCCATAATTTTCTTGTACGCTCCAAAACTCGATTAATTCGGAAATGAGCAAATGCCAATAAGTTTAT
Organism: Culturomica sp.; assembly: GCA_031262745.1. Lineage (GTDB taxonomy): Bacteria > Bacteroidota > Bacteroidia > Bacteroidales > Marinifilaceae > JAISHE01. The sequence continues at coordinate 40,561 of JAISHE010000012.1, forward strand.
GGTTTGGTTATCTGAAATACTATTCGCATTATATCCTAAAATATTCAACGCTGCCTCGTATTGACTTTTTCGGATAAGCGAAATTGCTTGTTCTTTATTAATAACATTCTTGTATTCGACTTGCGTTTTTTCTTCCACACTGCCGTCTTTTTTCGGATAAAGTATCTTCAATTGCGTGTCCGGTAACATAAATTCTGCCATAATTTTAGCTGCCGTTTTCTGTTGTCCCGTTCCTCCGGCATCGCAAAAAACAAAATCGGCATCTTTGAATTGCGCCAGCAAATCGGCATAAAGTTTTTGATAGAAGAGCAAAAGAGAATTTTCGTCGGTTACATTTCCTTGCATCTCTTTCAACTCAACATCTTCAATAGCGTATTCTTGTCGGATGATTTCACGGATAATTTTACCTTCATATAAAGTGTCTTGTTTATTGAAGTTCGGATTATCTTCCTGATTAGAAACGATAATTATCAGTTTATCAAAAGCATATTGCTTTAAAACCGTATCTAAAATGTTTAGTTGGATACTTTCTTTTTCCGCATCAAAGTTTTCCCAAAGAGCCTTCGTCCACTCTCGAAATGTTGAAGATGTGTTTGGACGATTATCTCGCTTTTCTAAGTCGGAATATAGTGTCCCTTTATATTTGATATTCCGATTTCCAATATTTGTTATCAGTATATTCATAATGATTTAATTTTTGATTCGAGTAATTCTAATCGTTTAATCCATTTATTCATCTTATTTAGTTTATGATTTACCAATTCCTGCTTTAACCATTCATAAAACTCTTTTGTCAGTTTACTATTTGTCAAAGACTGATTGACCAAGTTACCCCATTCCGACTGCATAGTGTTTGTGTACTTTTCTTTTTCTCGCTCGTCGGGAGATAAGTTCGCTAAACGCACCGATTCCGCTTGCTTGGCTTTTTCTGCTTCATCCATACAATTTTGGATTTTGAGCAATAGACTTTCATGCTTATCATCGCAAGGTAAGATTTGCTTTGCTTTCAAAGCAAATTCTTTTGCTTCGCTATAGCTCTCTTGATTGCATAAAGTCTCCGCTCGCAAAATCAGTTTGTCATACTCTGCCTTTGTCTTTTGTTTTTGTTCCGCCTTCTGCCGTTCAATAAGTTCCTTTTGTTTTTGAATTTCCGCTTCTCTTTTCTTTTTTTGCCCTTCCAACTTTATAGCAAAATCTTCATCTGAAATACATTGCAGACGTACAAAACCCATCAAATAGAATTTATCATTGTAAATGGCTACTTTTCGGGATTTGTACCTTTGCTTACCATTTGCCGCAATACCTGTTTTCGAATAATCATCATATTGCCAGTCACCGGTAATCGAATGAAATCCGGAACCGGCGGACATTTTTAGAACACAAGCGGTATTGTCTTTCGGAATTTGCGCTCTAATTTTTTCCAAACCGACGATTATTTTATCCGTTTTGTCGGTATGATATTTTTTGAAGAAAGCAATTTCTTTATCAACGTAATCTACTGTATGCTCATTTATTATAGAAAACAATTGTTCTATCTTGAATAGTTCTTGTTTTTCTCTTTGCTTGATATGATCCATTTTCTTAAAAGCAGATTCCGACAACATCAATGAACAAACGCCTTTCTCATTCGGTAACAAGGATTCATACAAAGTATTGAAGCCTGTTGGTTGGTATTTGTCGGTTGTGCCATTACGAAATTCATGTTTCCACCCTCCATGCCAATCATTGCCACTGCCATGCAGATTAAATATTTTGGTGTTCACGATATTGGTCTTATCAAATTCCGCATCGGAAAACTTGATAAAACGCATCAGTTCGTCGCCATCTGCAGAGCTACCAAAATACTTTTTTTCATCATCTTTATTTTTCAGTTCATCCTTGTCCAATAAATAATCCAAAATTACCGACCGAACAGCACCTTTTAACGAACTCCCCGGAATAATAGGTTTATTCGACAACTCATTCTTGACAAAGGCTTTAATATCATTGTCGCTATTGACCGGTAATTCAAACGAAGCATCGGAAATCGCATCCAATTTACCTCCTACCATTCCCAATATAGCCGCATGGTTTTTCTCGGCAAACAATGGACTCAATTCCTCCGGATTGATTCCGGCTTGAATCATTTTCTTCAAGTTGAGCAAGTAGGCTTTGCCGTTTTTTACAACATAATCCATGCCTTTTACCCAATCTCTTTCCGCCCCGGCGCCTATGCTCAGCGGGGATAAAACCGTGATTTCGAGATTATATTTTTGATTCAACACTTTTTCCATAACACTACATTTTTATAGGAATAAAAAACGATTTACCACTTCGCCAAACAGGGTGTTCCAACTTTTGCTCGCCAAAGTCAATATCCGGCTTGAGATTGACAATTTTACCCATTATATCCACATCGTCGTCCAATTGAGCGGAAAACACCGAGCCGGGCGTGAAGGCATATACGGCATTTTTCCTAAAGGTGTTGAATGGAGGCGTTGTCAGCCAACCACCGCGCCTCATAAAGTCGTAACCAACATCTTTGCCGGACAGCATCGTTTGCAATTGTTCTTTCGATTGAGGAATAAACATGGATAACGCCAAGGCATAATCCGTTTCACGTTCGTCCGGCACGGCAATTTCTATCTCATCCGTATCATAAGTAAAAAATCCGTTGCCGACATTACGGTCGGTGCCGATTCCTTCGTACTGCAAAACATCAAGCGCTTCGTGAAGCAAATTCACCGCTCCACCCATAATGAAATAAAGCCCGGAATAGTCCTTGAAAAAGACTCTGTCCATATAAAACGGGCGGGCATCTTCGCCGGCTGTACGCGAAACGGCTACGCGAGGCGAAACTTCAGAGGTGATAAAGTCTTTATCTATCTCACAACTTGTCAAATATTCGCCTTTTACCTCCTTTTTATCGACATCAACAGTTGATTCATTAAGATACTTTTCAAAAAAACGAATATCCAGCCATTGTATTTTTTTCAACGACTTGGCATCCAAATCCGGATTTTCCCGTATGGATACCTTCTTGTAGGGCTTTGGCAAAAAATAGACGGCTTGGCTATCTTTATCCTTCTGATAAAAAGGAAACAACGAACTGATAGTAAAGTCCAAATCGCCATCTTTCGGAATCGTTTTTCCGATTTTTGCCAAACAAGCCGTCAATGCCGCATACATCGTGTCCGATTGAATGGTTTTCAAGCTGACGCCATAATCTTCCCGATTGTCGCCCAAATGTACCGGAGTGGTAAAATGCAGTTTATATACGCCAAATTCAAGCATGGTCAAAGTATTTTTCAAATGAAATTTCTTCTTGCTTCAATTCGCTGAATTTGATTTGTCCGTAGCCACGCGAACCGCTACCGCCAAGGTAATCATTCTCAAGCGCTTTGATGCCTTTTTCGAGTAGTTCGCACAAAGCTTTACCGTCATTATCATCATCCCAAGCATTGATAACAAATTCCACATCGAAAGACACTCCGGCGGGGATACGCTCGGTTTGCCGCGGGTGTTCGGCAGTGCCTTTCACGCGGTCAATCACATTCTCCCATTTTGCTTCTGTATAAGGCATATCCAAACTGTCGCAATTGCGCAATTGTTTAGCCGAATCATCAGTAAGATACGCATCCCGCACAATCAACTTTGAAGGCTGATTGTCTTCGGAGTAACCAAATAAATTGTTGATTTTAATTTGCTCTGACGTTTTTGTCTTTCCCTCTTCCTTGTCTTTTTTCGACAATTTACCACCTCCGACTTCCGGACTGCCTGCAATCTGTTCGAGCAAACAACGCATTTTGCCTTTGATGGAACTTCCCGGAATATACGGTTGATTGTCTTTGACGGCAATTTTTATCACGGGATTATCAATACCGCCGATTTCGACATTTTCACTGCTGCCACCAATGTGCAAGCCGGTTACCAACTCCAATGTGGTGCTTACTTTTATTTTCTTTACTAACTTTTTCATTATTATTTATTTTTTAATTGTTATCACTGATTTTTCCTTCTTCAGCAGCTTTATGATAAGCTACAATCGCTTCAAAAATTTTGATGAAATTTTTGAATTGTTTTTCGTTAGATACGCTGTTAATTGCAGCACACATAACCTCATAGAAATCCGTTATTTTGGAGTTTCCTTTTGTTCTACCAACAGCGTATGCTAATTTCGGTTTCAGTAGGACAAAATCCGTCTCGTTATAACCAGACATTTGTTGTCGCTTTACTTCACCAAAAAACTTTCGGAGTTGATTGGTAGTAAGTTTTGACACTGTAATTTTGCCTCTGTCGCCCCTAACATCTGTGCCAAGATAGTTTCCAAACTTCTTGGCAAAATCAACGGATTTATCCGTTATCGTGTTTTTTATTTCCTCTTTGGGAAATTCATCTGTCCATTTACTCATGATTACTTTTATTTAAATTATTAATATTCAGTTTTTTAATATCTTCTTCCAATTCGTTAAGGCTTTGTACATATTCAGCTTGTCGCAATGCCTGCCGATATTTTTCGTATTCGGCTTCTGACTTATGCAATGCTGTTTCGTGGCTGATAGACCCTGCATGTTTCAAAATCTCCCTGCCGTTCATTTGAAGAATAACATCCAAACGCGCTATCCAATCTTTCATATACATCGGAATATGCTGCTGCGCCATTGTTTCGGCAAATGCAAGATATTGCTCGACCAGTAAACCGAGCAGCCTCATTTCGTCTTCCGTTAGATAGTTTTTCGCTATGCTGACGTCCGTTTTCTTGACCGAAATTTCACTTTTTTTGTCATACGACTGCATTCCAAGAAGCGGCAGGCTCGCATCTACTCGTCGATACACCAATTCCGCCGCCGTCTGCCGACTTACCGCCCACAATAGTTTGTTCTGTACAATCTTGAAAAACAGGATTGTCCGTTCGTCTTTCGGGTCGTAATCAATGCTTGTCTTGTATATGTCTTTGATTTTCTGATAGAAAAACCGCTCGGATAGGCGAATTTCGCGTATCCTTTCCTGCAATTCATTGAAATAATTCATCGAATTGCCGGTTTTGAAGCGGTCATCATTCAAGGTAAACCCTTTTACAATGTATTCCTTCAATCGTTGGGTTGCCCAAATGCGAAACTGCGTCGCAAGGCGTGATTTAATACGATAGCCAAGCGAAATAATCATATCCAGATTATAATACTCCATATCGTAGGTTTTTCCATTGCCGGCAACTGTTCGGAAATTCCGAACAGTTGAAATCCGGTTCAATTCTTCCTCCTCGAATATGTGCTTAATATGCTCGCTGATATTTGCTTTGCTCGATTGATACAGTTGAACCATCTGCGCCTGCGTAAGCCAAACGGTTTCATCCTCCAAACGGACATCAATCTTGATTTCTCCGTTCTGGGATTCGTAAATCAGTATTTCGCTATTGTTCATAATGCTTCCTTTCTTAATTCTAATTCTGCCCAGCGGATTGCTAAAGTTATCAAATCATAGTTGCGAGGAGCTTGAAAAAGTTCATTTTTCAACTTTTCGCAAAAACCGGTAATTGCTGTATCCGATTTCTTCCTTTCTTGGAATCGGCTTAGGTAATAAATCGTGTGCCAAATATATTTTATATCACCGCGTTTCTTGATTTCTGCCAATTGCATAATCTTGTGAAGGAGAGAACGTGGTATTTGCTCGTTTTTGCAATAGTCGTAAAAATTATTTTTCCATTGCTTTACAAAGTCAAATTCCTCGTTCCAAGAAATTGTTTCGCCAAACATACAGAAAGCATTTTTAGCGTTATTATTGAATAACTTAGCCATATCTTCGGCTTCTCCGGCTAATTGCGCCGCTTTGGATATTGGAAATTTATTGCCTACAATGGCAATTCCACCGGAAATAGAAATATCATCTCTACCAACAAACTTTGCAAATTCTGTGCGGATTTTGTGTGCAAATTCAATCAACTTATCCCAACGACCTACAGCAAAAATATCATCGCCACCGGAATACAGGATATTTACATCATCTTTGAATTCATTGGCGTTGCGAATTGTATTAAGGTAGCCACTGAAAAACCAGTCGAGCAAGAACGACAGCGTAGCGTATGCTGCAAAACTTCTCTGCTCTTCGGGAAGTCCTTTTATGAATATGCTTCCCAGATTATCGACATCCATACGGAGCACACCGAGAAAACTTCCGCTTGACAATGCTGCAAAGTCTTTCATTTCTCCTTTTGGATTTAACGCCTGCTTGTTGCCGCCATAGAATTGGAAACCGAAAGAAACTTGTTGCCCCTGTAGTTTTTTCAAAAAGTCCGTATCGTTTATCTTTTTAATCAGCGTATAATCGGCAGAAGTAACCCTTGGTAGAGTGTCAAGCAAATAAGTATTCACGCCAAACGATATGTTATTGCATTTTACATTATTGATAAGATATGTATTGTTTTCTACACCATTTTCCATTAGTAAATAATTAGCATCTTTAAGCGTTTGCCCTAATCCGGCTTGGAATTTTACGCTATTAAGAACGTATGGCGAATCGTTATCGGAAAGGCGAGTACATTCATTCCAAGCATTCCCTACTTTTGCCTCAATACCGGTTACAGCACAGATTTTCGCATCTTTGTCGAATACTATCGGCTCAAACATCGTATCAAAACTTTGTTCGATAAGTCTTTGAAATTTTCGATTTTTTTGCTCTGTCAGTTTATCTGCAAGCGTCTTCCACAAATCGCCAATTGCCTTAACATTGTCTTTTTCAATGTGGATTTCTTTTGAGTCCGCACAATATGCAAACGGCACATAAGCCATATTAATAGAAAGTTGTCCTTTCCAGTCGTTAAAAAGTTCCTGTTCAAATTCTTCCTTCAATTTCGCAATAGCAGCCTTTATGTTATCCGTATTCGGCAGCAGCATATAAAATTTCCCGCCGGAAGAATAAACTACATTGCCGATATTGACGTCAATATCCGGATGCGATATGATTCGCTGTATCACAGAATCCATCAAAAGTTGCAAGTAAAAAGAGCGTCCTTTCAAGCTAACCGCTGCTTTTTGTGAAGCAATATTATAGATAAATTTCTGAATACCTGATAAATCTCCTCCTAACAGCATCACGGGGAAAACGCCGTCATCCACTTTTATGCGTTTGGTAGTTGAATTGAATGAAAAATCGTTGGGATTTTGTTCTTGATACAGATACAAGCAATCTGCGAAAGCAGCTGTCGTCTTCAGATGCTCAAACAGACTTACATTTGCCATATCCACTGTGCTTGACGGGATGCACCATGCGTATTTTTTTAGCAAATAAAGCAAACTGTCGGCAAATCCCTTGAAACTGTCGGTAGGTAGATTGACAAAATCTTTTTCAAAAGCGTCCCCAAGGTCTTTGTATTTTGTGTGATTATTTCCACTGTTACTTGTTATTATCTCTTTCGTGAAACATTTATCGGAAATTTCCAACGGCTGAAGCGGAAATGCGACGTTGGCATTGCCTTTGTTGATAGAATTGAAAATAGAATACAGCGGTATTTTTTTGTACTTATCATTGCCCCACTGGATATTATCCGCCTGATACTTATCTTCATCCTTCGGTATAAAGCGATCTATACCGGCGCTCCACCAGTCGGCAAGAGAAATCAATGCCGTAAGTTCCGAATCCGGTTTATGATGATATGCTGCTAAATGAACGAGTGATTGTTCAAATTTCTGCTCATTTTCGTATTTGATGCCAAGCGTTTGTTTAAAAATATTCTTGTGCTTTTCCAAAAATTCCGCTGTCCAGATGCAATGCTGATAACCGAAATTTCCACTTTGATTGAGCGGGCAGATGTATTCCGCAAGTTTGTTTGACATTGTTGATAAGTTGCTTCCATCTGAAGACAAACTATCGCTTGCCCGCTGATAAAACTTCCCAATGTCATGCAGCAAGGCTGCCAAATAAACATGTTCCCTGATTTTATCCATATTATCTTTATTTTTAATTTACTCATTATTAACCGCTAATCACTCATTCTCACCACCGTCCCAAACCCGTGGCTTGCTCCTTTTCCCAGCCCGATAAAGTTCGGCAGCGACACATTGCTTTTGAATCGCACGTCGAAAGCCGCCAACTTCACGTCCTTGTAACGCATCGGCGACAGTGGCTGTACGTCGGTAATCGTGCAACTGACTTCCTGCTCGAAATGCACACCCACGCCCTTGGCAAACGATAAGATATTACCGGTAAGGATTTTCTCCATCTGCTCCAAACGCTTTTTCAGACCCTCGGTCTGCTGATAGAGCGCATAATTGTCGCTGTTGAACGGCAACCATTTCCGCAGGGAATAGCTAAATTCGCTGTTCCAAACCTGCACCAAAGTCTGCTCGGCTTTCATCGTGTCGATTTCGAGCAGCGTTTCTTTCCTGCCCAGCACCACGCGTTGCTGGATATGACCAAAAAACTCACCAACGGCTTCCGTTCCTTCTTCGATACAGACCAGCGCCGCCCGCCGGTTGATGCGTTTGTATTGAATAAGCGGATAAGCATAACGAAGACCTTCGTCTGTATGGTTATGAAACAGCACATTATTGCTTTGCAATAAGGCATTGACAGCGCCGCGAAAAGCCGAAATTCCGGTTTGTGGCAATTCATTTCTAAATTTTATTAGTAATACTCTGATTTTTTCCATAGATTATTAGAATAATAAACTAAAATATTTTTTTATGATATGATTTATCCAATAAGATAGGGTACAAAGATAATAAAATCCATTACTTTGGAAATAATGAATAAATATATTTGAGTCATTATTTAGTATAATATATAATGACATTTATTATCTTGTAGTTAAGATAGAGTGTTTAATCTAACTAATAACAATCAATATTATAAAATATATTGAGTTCTGTTTGTAAGGAATATAATAATAAAAACAAAAGGTTGATAAAAGAAAAAACGTTCTGACAACCTTTTGCATTGTACCACCTATAAATTCCGGTTCAGGTTTCTTTTGGGTGGTATTATTTTTACATTTGTGGGAGCATGAAAAGGGTAGTGGTGATTGCGACCGGAGTTCCGTAGTTTGTTATAGACAGACGTCAAAAAAAATGTCGGCAGTAAAAACTGCCGACACCCAAATATTATAAATTATTAATCAAAATGAAAGAATCTATCTTATTTTACTTTGTCCATTGCAAGAATGAGTTCCAAAACTTTGTTTGAATAACCCCATTCGTTATCATACCATGATACCAATTTCACGAAAGTGTCGTTCAAAGAGATACCGGCTTTTGCATCGAATATTGAAGTGCGAGGATCTCCGATAAAGTCGGAAGAAACCACATCGTCTTCGGTGTAACCAACGATACCTTTCATGTAACCTTCGGAAGCTTCTTTCATAGCTTTCTTAATATCTTCGTATGATGCGGGCTTAGCCAAACGGAAAGTTGCATCAACTACGGAAACATCCAAAGTCGGTACACGGAAAGACATACCGGTAAGTTTACCGTTCAATTCGGGAATTACTTTTCCCACAGCCTTAGCAGCACCTGTTGAAGACGGGATAATATTACCCGAAGCAGCACGTCCGCCTCTCCAATCCTTCATAGAAGGTCCGTCAACGGCTTTCTGAGTTGCGGTGGTGGCATGTACGGTGGTCATAAGACCTTCGATGATACCGAATTTGTCGTTAATAACTTTTGCCAAAGGAGCCAAGCAGTTTGTGGTGCATGAAGCATTTGAAACTATCGGTTGACCTGCATAAGTCTTGCAGTTAACACCTACAACGAACATAGGGGTGTCATCTTTTGAAGGAGCCGACATAACAACACGTTTTGCACCTGCGTCAATGTGAGCTTGAGCTTTTTCTTTGGTGAGGAACAAACCGGTAGATTCAACTACATATTCGGCACCCACTTCATTCCATTTCAAATTAGCGGGATCTTTTTCAGCCGTAACGCGGATAGCTTGTCCGTTAACAACCAATTTGCCGTCTTTAGCTTCGGCAGTTCCGTTAAATTTACCATGAACGGTGTCATATTTAAGCATATACACCATGTAATCTACATCAATCAAGTCATTGATACCTACAATTTCGATATCATTTCTTGTCATTGCTGCACGGAACACAAGACGACCAATGCGTCCGAATCCGTTAATTCCAACTTTAATTTTTGACATTTTTTTTACTTTTAAGTTATTTTATAAATTTATTATTAAATAGTTGATGTCGCAACCTGCGAATATGCCGGACATTTTTTATCAACACCGCATGAACATAAAGTTGCAACGGCTATTAAAGCCAAAGCTATATAAACGTATATTTTCTTGTTTTTCATAAACTTACCTCTTTTGGGTTAAATTTGAACGTGCAAATATAGTTAAAAGAGAGGAAATACACAAATACTTATACGCTATCAAGTGGGACTTGTTATGTGTTTTGTTAAAAATATTTATCCGATGTGGATTGTGGAGTAATTTAGTTTAAACGAGTTTTGTTTTTTAATCTATTATTTATTAGTTTTTGGGCATCTTATAATATACTAACTAAACCTGAAAATATGGCTCAATTCTTTCCAACAAATCATCCTTTACTTTCAATAAAGCATGGAGGATGTTATTTCGTGTATAAACAGGAGAATATATTGTATATCAAAGCATCCGGAAGTTATTCGTTGTTCACTATGACAGATAAGCGTACCGTAACAGCTACTTTTAATCTTTCCGAGATAAGAGGTAAATTGTCGGAAGATATTTTTATTCGTGTGCATCGTTCGGTGATACTTAATATTAATCATGTAACTAAATTTGTAGGAAATGTTATATTTGTCAATGATGAATATTTTCCGGTGGGTCGCAAGTTTCGTAAACCTCTTTTGCAACGACTTAATCTCTTAGGTAATTCCAATCGTTTGTTTGTCAGAGAATAATAGAGTAATTATACTATTTATTCGTTATTGCCGAAAATTTCCTCTAAATTTGTGGGGCAAAAAAATGTAAGAATATGATTCTACGGGCAGAAAACTTAGTAAAAAAATATAAAAGCAGAACCGTTGTAAAAGACGTTTCGGTGGAAGTGGAACAGGGTGAAATTGTAGGACTGCTTGGACCCAACGGTGCCGGTAAAACCACTTCTTTTTATATGATTGTCGGTTTGATTACGCCTAACGGCGGACGTATTTTTCTTGATAACAGAGAAATTACTAAGGAACCTGTTTATCGTCGTGCGCAGTTTGGTGTGGGTTATCTTGCGCAGGAGGCTTCCGTATTTCGTCGTTTGAGCGTTGAAGATAATATCAAAGCGGTTTTAGAAATGACCAAGATGCCTAAATCGGAACAAAATCAACGGCTTGAAGAGATGCTTGATGAGTTCGGTTTGCAACACATACGTAAAAGTCTCGGTATACAGTTGTCGGGAGGCGAAAGACGGCGCACGGAGATTGCACGTGCTTTGTCGATACGTCCCAAGTTTATTTTGCTTGACGAACCTTTTGCAGGTGTTGACCCTATTGCGGTTGAAGACATTCAAAATATTGTAAGTAAACTCAAGGAAAAGAATATAGGTATATTGATAACCGACCATAATGTTCAGGAAACGCTTTCAATCACAGATAGGGCGTATTTGCTCTATGACGGACGTATATTGCAGGCGGGAACTGCCGAGCAATTGGCAGATGATCCGGAAGTTAGGCGAGTGTATTTGGGAAGTAATTTTGAACTTCGTAAGAAAAAGAAACCCGACCAATCTTCCGTCCCTGATGAATTAATTCTTTGATTGAAAGATTTCGACACTTCTTTCAAAAATTCCGTTCATAAATGCGATAGCCATTCCGTAGTTGCTCACGGGGGTGTGGCTTTCAACAAAAGGTGAGATGCGCCTGCGCAGTTGTTGAGGTGTAACCATGCAGCCTCCGCATTGTATGACAAGAGAGTATTTTTCAAAATCCTCTATCGGTGATAAGCCCGAAATAAATGTAAAATTAAGCTTCTTGCCGGTGTATCTACCGAGCATGGCAGGCAATTTCACCCTTCCTATATCTTCGCATGAAACTTGGTGGGAGCAGGATTCCATGATCAGAACATTATCACCGTCTAATAAACCGTCAATTCTACGAGTGCCTGCAATGTATTCTTCAAAATAGCCTTTATGACGAGCCATTATTATGCTGAAACTTGTGAGAGGAATTTCGAGAGGTAGTGTATCTGAAACATGTTTGAACACCTGACTGTCGGTAACGGCAAGGCGTGGATATAATCCTGTGTGTGAAAGAAAATGGGGCAGTTCTTCCGGTTGCAACGTGATGGCAATGCAATGATTGTCGAGCACATCACGCATCACTTGCACCTGCGGTAATATAAGCCTGCCTGTCGGTGCCTCCGAATCAATCGGCGCAATCAACAAAACGATATCATTCTTTTTAAGCAAATCGCCAAGCATAGGTGGCGTTTTTTCATTTTCATCAAGCTGCAGATTTTTAATAGCTTCGATTATCAAATCGGGATTGGAATCAGCTACGGAAAAGTCGATGACTTTCTTTTTATATTTCTGTTCCAACTTTTCTTTAAGAGTAGGGTTGAGCGGTGTTTGGTCGCATTTATTGTGTACCATTATAAAAGGTATATCCTTTGAAATCATAAACTCGCAGATCTCCTTTTCGGGTGCATCAAATTTATTGTCGGTGAACACAAAAACAGCAATGTCCGATTGTAAAAGCGATTGTTTTGTTTTTGAAATTCGTTGAGTGCCGAGTTCGCCGAAATCGTCAATACCGGCAGTATCTACCAAAACGGCATTTGCAAATCCGGGTATTTCGTAGCTTTTTTTAACTGGGTCGGTTGTAGTCCCCGGCGTATCCGAAACAATGGCTACGTTTTGACCGGTAATCAGGTTCATCATGGAACTTTTACCTGCGTTTCGTCTTCCGACAAATGCAATGTAGAGTTTTTTCATTTGTTTTTATTTAATTGTCTCGTATTTTGTGATGCTGTTAGTGCAAAATTAGGAATAATTTCACCTTAGTTAAATAATGGGTTCACTTTTTTACAATTATTACGTAGAAAATCGACAAACTTGTTTTCATTTTTCCGGCTCATTTTTAATGATGAAAAAATTATTTATCCTTATCGCTCTTGTGCTTTGTATTTTGGCGGATGTTTCTGCCGAGCGCAAAAAGGTGGGGCTTGTTTTGAGCGGTGGCGGGGCAAAGGGAGTTGCTCATATAGGGGTGATTAAAGTGTTGGAAGAAGCCGGAATACCTATAGATTATATTGCCGGCACGAGCATGGGAGCAATCATCGGAGGGTTGTACTCAATAGGTTACGATTCTAAATACTTAGATAGTCTTGTGAGAAATCAAAATTGGACATTTGTTCTCAGCGATATGGTTTATCGCCACAACCAACCTTTTTCTCAGAAGGAGCGCAACGAATTGTATTTGCTTTCGGTGCCCATTTTCGGTAAGTCGGTGATTGATATTCCGGTTGGTTTTGTTGGCGGTCAAAACGTCAACAATCTTTTCACGGAACTAACCTATGGTTATCAAGACAGCATGTCGTTCAAAGATCTGCCGATACCATACGCTTGTGTGGCAACGAATTTACTTGACGGTAGCGAAATGGTTTTGGAAAGCGGCATACTTCATTCGGCAATGCGTGCGAGCATGGCAATTCCGGGAGTATTTGCTCCTGTGATGATTGATTCGGTTATGCTCGTAGACGGCGGTATATCGAATAATTTTCCTGTTGACGTTGTTAGACGAATGGGTGCGGAGATTGTTATAGGTGTTGATGTTTCTTCGGAATTGCAGGATGTTTCGGAATTGAATTCCGCTTTAAGCGTGCTTGAACAATTAATATCCTTTCTCGGAATGGAAACTTACAATAAAAATCGTAAAGCCACCGATATTTATATGCAACCCGATATAGAACCTTATTCTGCCGCAAGCTTCGACCACGAAGCGATAGACACTCTCATTAGGAGAGGTGAGGAGGTTGCTCGCTCTCAATGGAATGAAATAATTAAGTTGAAAGAACTAATCGGTATTTCGGAGAGTGAAAAAATCAATACTCAAAAGCCTTATAAATATGTGTATGTGGACACTATTTACATAAATTCCGTAAGCGTCGAAGGTGTTGCAAGTTCCGAAGCCCAATGGCTGCGTCGCAAATATGATATAGATGAAAAATGCAGGATGTCCGTAAAAGATTTGCGTAAGAAAGTAGACATGTTGTATGCCACGGGTTCATTCTCTTATGTTAATTATTCGGTTACCAACAGCAAAGAAGCCGGTAAAAAAGATGTTATCCTTACGGTGAAGCCCAAGCGTGGTAATCTTCTGAATATCGGTTTCCGTTTTGATAATGAAGATAAGGCGGCACTTCTTTTGAATACTACAATAACTCCCCGCAGATTGCCTAATATGCAATTTGAATTGACCGGCAGATTAAGCGTCAATCCCTATGTTCGCACGGATTTTTATATCGGCAACAGCCTAAAACGAAAGTTGGGAATTTCTTACATGTATAAATACAACGATATTGATTTGTATGAAAAGGGTAAAAAGACAGACAATTTAACTTATTCCTACCATTTTGGCGAACTTAGTTTTGCAGACCTTTATATAAGTAATTTCAAATTTCTTTTAAGTTGTCGTTATGAGGCTTATAACTTGGATGACTATCTGACTTCCAACGATAAGATGCGCAACATGCGTAAATATTCCGACTATTTCAGCTACAATGTTCGCACGCTTTACGACACCTACGATAAAAAGTATTACCCCAATATGGGAATAGGTTTTAAAGCCGGTTATTCATTATACACCGATGATTTACTTGATTTTGAGAAGACGTTTTCTGCAATCAATATGAATTTTGCTTCTGCTCTTTCTTTGACAAATCGTTTTTGTGTGTTGCCGGAAATTAATGGTAGGATACTTATAGGAGATGACATACCTTTTGTGTATCAAAACTTTGCCGGCGGTATGGTTGCAAGCCGTTATCTCCGTCAGCAACTTGCTTTTAGAGGTGTGCGCTATTTGGAAAAATTCGACAATGTTTTAATCGAAGGAGGCTTGCAGCTGCGCTATCGCATGGGCAGTCGCCACTATTTTCATGTGGCAGGCAATTATATGGTTAACGATAATAATTTTTTCAGCATATTCGACGGTAGCACGGTTATAGGTGCATCCTTAGGTTATTCCTACGATTTGTTGATAGGTCCTATGGATATTGTTTTTAGCATTTCCGACAGAGATAATAAATTGGGATTTTACTTTGACTTGGGTTATTTTTTCTAATTTTGAAGCATATTTTAATTCAAATGATTTATGCGTTTAATATTGCTTGCCTTTTCTTTGATTTGTCTTTTCGGGTGCAATGAGTTGAAGTATAATTATATGAACGGTAAGGTTTTCGGCACTTATTACAGTGTTGTCTACCGGTCAGACAAGTCTTTAGATTCTGCAATCATTATGCAAATGCGGAAAGTTGATAATTCTCTTTCTATTTTTAATCCTAATTCCACTATTTCTAAAATTAATAATTCTTTGGAAAGCGAAACGGATTCGCTTATGGACATTATTTTACCTGTAGCTCTGAATGTGTATACGGCAACCAACGGGGCATTCGACATGACGGTCGGTAAATTAGTGAATGCTTGGGGCTTCGGCTATCGCAATGAGGAAATACCTTCCCAAGCTAAGATTGATTCTCTTCTCAGGTTTACCGGCATGGACAAACTGCACATTGAAACGGGCAAAGTGGTCAAGAATAACGAGGCTGTTGAATTGGACGGAGGAGCGATAGCCAAAGGTTTGGGGGTGGATTTGGTGGCGGAATATCTGGAAAGTATGGGAGTGGAAAACTACATGGTGGATATAGGCGGAGAAGTGAGAGTGAAAGGGGAGAGCGAAAAACGTCGTAAATGGCGAATAGGTATAGATAAACCTCAGGATAACCTTGCAACGAGGGAAATATCCGTATTGTTGCAACTGTCCGAAGGTGCGCTTGCCACTTCCGGCAACTACCGTAATTTCTACACCAAAGACGGTAAGAAATATGCCCACACTATTGACCCTCGCACCGGTCAACCTGTACAAACGGACATAATCAGTTCCACCGTTTATGCTAAAAGTTGCATGATTGCCGACGCTTATGCTACGGCTTTTATGGTGATGGGATTGGATAAAAGCTACAAACTCGTGGAAGCGGACACTGCGCTTGAAGCCTGTTTTATGTATGAACAAAACGACACAGTGAAAATCCGTATGACGGAGGGTTTTAAGAAACTTGTCTTAAAAGACGTGTATTAAAAGGAGACAATGCGCAAACAACTGCTTTTATATATATTGTTTATTTTAAGCATTTCCTTCGGAGAAAAAAGTTTTGCAAATCTACCGGACACCATACAAAGAACTCCCATTGTTTTTGAAGCCGACAGTTTAATACGCGATAGCCTGCATTATGAATATAAGAGAATAAAGGAGATTGCTTATAGAACCACTCTCACAAAAGAACTTTACCGATTAATTTTCACTAATCCGAGTTCAAAACGTATAGGCGTCATGTCCACTCAAAACAGTGAAGACCGCTTCATTCCATACAAAGGTAAGCAAATACGCAATATTGAAGTGGAAATATTGCCTCCTTACGGTAGTAGTTTTAACGACTCCACCGACAAAAAAGAGGACTTGCCGCCTTTGGAAAGATTGGCAAACACTGTGCATATCAAGACTGCTCCAAAGGTAATCTTAAATCAAATGACAATTAAACCTAATGATTACGTGAGACCGTTTGAGTTTGTACAAAATGAACTTCTTCTGCGCCGACTTCCTTACATTTCCGACATCACGATACTTATTGCAAAAGTGGAAAGCGATACCAATATGGTGGATTTGACCGTTATTTGCAAAGATGACTTCTCTTGGGGGATAGAATTGAGTTCCAACTTTATCAACACCTTAAAGGTCTATCTTAAAAATAAAAACTTTCTCCGACGCGGGCATGAATTTGAATATGATTTTATATATAAAGGTAACAACGAGAAAGTGTGGGGCAATCGCATCAACTATGCGATAAGAAATCTTTTCAAAACCCACTTTGATTTGCTTGGCAGCTATCGCAATGATTATATTTCTAAGGAAATGTACGGAGAACTTCACCTCCCTTTCCTCACGTCTGCAAGTAAATTTGCAGGTGGAGTATCCTACACCCGCGCTTTTCGGCAGGAACATTTGCCGGAGCTTAATGTTGAATACACCGTTGAACCTTTTAACTACCGTATGACGGATGTTTGGCTGGGACGTTCCTACCTTTTGTCGGAAGACACGCGCTACACGTCTAATATATATTTAACCGGACGTTATGTGAACATAGATTTCCACAAGCGACCTCATGTGTCGAGAGGAGCCAATCAATTCTACTATAATCGCAATCTTTATTATCTCTCTCTCACGTATAGAAATGTGCGCTACTATAAAACAAATCTCGTTTACGACTTCGGGCGCACGGAAGATGTGCCGGTTGGTTTCTACGGTAGCGTGATAACAGGCTATGAAAACAACGATTTCACCAAATCGGGTTACTTGGGAGCGGAAATGAAATGGTCTATGCTCGACAATAATATGCACAACTACTATGGATTTGATGTTGCAATGGCATCTTATATAAATGACGAAGGATTTGAGAGAGGTCTTTTAAAAGCCGGTTTCAGCCATATCAGCGACTTGAAAAAAATAGGAGACCACCGTATACGTTTCTACGAGAATGTCAAATACATACGTGGCTACAAACGTTACTACGGTAATTATCTTTATTTCACCGACGAAAACATCATCGGATTTAGCTCCGACACTTTGAGAGGACATCAAAAGTTGTCGGTATCGTTAGCATCATCTCTGTTTTTGCCGCATATCAACAAAGGTTTTCGCACCTCCGTAATGGCAAATCTGGATTTCGGTTTGCTCACGGACGAACACAATCCTTTGTTTGACAGCAAAGCATATTGGGGGATAGGCGCAGCCGTTAACTTTCGCAACGACAATCTGGTGTTTAAAAACATTATAGTGCGTTTCACTTGCTATATAAATGCGCCGAGTGATATAAATATGTTCTATATTTCTCTCGATAATCAATATGACCGTAAATTCTACGACTACGAAGTCCATAAACCCGGTGTGATAGAATACAAATGATTGTAGGGATATATAAAATTTCCTGCTACCTTTGCAACTATAAAAAAAATACTATTGTTAATAAAAATCATCACGCATGATTCAGGCAAAAGGAATAGTTAAAAATTACGGTGATCTGCGGGTGTTGAAAGGCATTGATTTAACCGTAGCCGACAGGGAAATAATTTCGATAGTGGGAGCAAGCGGTGCCGGAAAAAGCACCTTGCTTCATATCATCGGCACCTTAGATAAACCGGATGAGGGCGAAATTTTGTTTGACAATAAGAACATAGCTCAACTTTCGCCTAAAAAGATGTCCGACTTCCGCAATAGAAACATTGGTTTCGTATTTCAATTCCACCATTTATTGCCGGAATTCACAGCCATAGAAAACGTATGTATGCCGGCTTGGATTCAAGGTGTAGCCAAGAAAGAAGCGGAGAAGGAAGCGTTGCGACTTTTGGAATTGTTGGGACTTAAAGATCGTATCTTTCATAAACCGAATGAATTGTCGGGTGGAGAACAGCAGCGAGTGTCGGTGGCGAGAGCTCTCATAAATCATCCGAAAGTGGTTTTAGCCGATGAACCTTCGGGTAATTTGGACACCAACACTAAGAATGAACTCCATAAATTGTTCTTCTTCTTGCGTGAACAGTTGGGACAAACTTTTATAATCGTAACCCACGATACTGAATTGGCGGAAATGTCCGACAGGCAAATAAGAATGAATGACGGCATAATCGTTCAATAACCAACTTAATTTTATATATTTGCACACTCAAAAATTAAATAAATATTTATGAAGTACACTGAAAAATTAGACAAAATCAGCTATGGTTTAGGCTTGAGTATTGCAAGCAATCTCATATCATCGGGAGTGAAAACGATTAATCCCGAAGCATTCGATGCAGGTATGTCTGCCGTATTCAACGGAGAAATGCCTGAAATATCACCCGAAGAATTGAACAAAATCTTACAAGATTATTTTGAAGAACTGCAAAACACTCAGGGCGATGCGGCAAAGATTGCAGGCAATGAATTTCTTGCTGCAAACAAAGATAAAGAAGGAATTGTTACGCTTCCGAGCGGATTGCAATATAAAGTTTTGAAAGCCGGCAACGGCAAAAAGCCTTCTGCGAATGACACCGTGCAGGTGCACTACGAAGGACGCCTTATAAACGGCAGCGTGTTTGATTCATCCGTTAAGCGCGGTCAGCCGGCGGAATTTCCTGTTAACGGAGTGATTGCAGGTTGGGTGGAAGCATTACAACTTATGACGGAAGGTTCCAAGTGGGAACTTTACATACCTTCCAATCTTGCTTACGGCTCACGCGGTGCCGGTCAAATGATAGGACCTAACGAAACACTTATATTTGAAGTCGAATTATTGAAAATTGTCTAATTATAAATAACTATTAAAATGAAAATCTTAAATCTCTTTTTGGTTGCATTAGCTATGAACTTCCTTGTTTCATGCAATAGAGCAACTACTTCAACGGAAGCTACTCTTAAAAACGAAAGAGATAGCGCCAGCTTTTTCGCAGGATACTTTTTGGGACAAAGTTTAAGCAGCACCGATATGACGGAGCCTAACATGGAAGCTGTCCTTGCCGGTATGAACTCAGCTTTGCAGAAAAAGGACATAGGAGTGAATCCTTACGTAATGAATTCCGTTATCATCAACTACGGACAAAAAAAACGTGCTGCTCTTGCAATTACAAACCTTGAAAAAGGCAAAAAATTCTTAGAAGAAAATGCAAAACGTTCGGGAGTTGTGGTTATAGAAGACAGCATACAGTATGAAGTTATCACTGAGGGTAACGGTTCTAAACCCGTTGCAACCGATGAAGTGAAAGTTCATTATGAAGGCAAGTTGATTGACGGAACTGTTTTTGATTCCTCTATCGAAAGAGGAGAACCTGTTACATTTCCTTTAAATCGTGTCATCCCCGGTTGGACGAAAGCATTGCAACACATGCCCGTAGGTTCAAAATGGAAAATATTCATCCCTTCAAAAGAAGCTTACGGTCCGCAAGGTGCACAAGGCTCTATAGGACCTAATGAAACTCTTATTTTTGAAGTGGAACTTCTTGAAATTGTTCCTCCCAAAGCTCCTACCGCACCGGAAGTCAGTGCTCCTAAAAGATAAACCGCTATGAACTACGAAATAACAGGTAAACTCTCTGTCAAAGAGGACATTCAGAAAATTAGCGAACGTTTTCAAAAGAGGGATTTCGTGATTGAAGTTGAAAACGAAAAAAATCCTCAATGGAATGATTTTGTGAAGTTTCAACTTATACAGGACAGATGCGACTTGCTTAATAATTTCACTGTGAATGAACCTGTAAAAGTGTTTTTTAACGTCAGAGGACGAAAGTGGGAAAATAACGGTCAAACGAGCTATTTCACAAACCTTGAAGCATGGCGACTTGAAAAAATAGACGCTGCTACGGTTAAAGAAAACCTCCCGCCTATGCCGGAATACACTGTGGAAGATATTCCACCCATTATGGAGGCAGACGATTTGCCGTTTTAAATAATCGTTCTTAGAATTAATCGGAGTTGTCCAAACAGGCAACTCCGATTTCTTTTTTGTGCAACGGAAAATTTAAAAATGAAGGCAATTTTTTATAATAACATCAGAAGAAAAATTTCTCTATCGGCAAAATTATTTGGCGTGGGTAATATAACTTTTGGTACATGTGCCAAATAGATTGTGATTTAACTATTGTCCGCTTTTTTTTAAGATTTTAACAAGCAATTAGTATTATTTG
Organism: Culturomica sp.; assembly: GCA_031262745.1. Taxonomy (GTDB): domain Bacteria; phylum Bacteroidota; class Bacteroidia; order Bacteroidales; family Marinifilaceae; genus JAISHE01. The sequence goes on from JAISHE010000012.1 coordinate 61,439, forward strand.
GGGAAATTTGTATCTTTGCGTTCATGAATATTCGCATTGAAGGATTAAGCAAGGTTTATAAGGGTGGACACAAGGCTTTGAATGAGGTGAGTTTTGATGTGGAGCCGGGTATGTTCGGGTTGTTGGGACCTAACGGAGCCGGTAAGACTACTTTGATGCGTATAATGACTCTTTTGCAAGATGCCACTTCCGGCACGATTTATTTCGATGATTATGATATTAGGCGAGATAGGAAGGCAATACGTTCCTTGCTTGGTTATTTGCCGCAGGATTTCCGTTTTTTTGAGAAGTTTAAAACATGGGAATTTCTGGATTACGGTGCCGCATTAGCCGGTGTAAAAAACAAAGGCAAGAGAAGGGAAATTGTTGATGAAATGCTGAGGAAGGTGGGATTGTTTGAGGTGAGGGATCGCTGGTCGAATAAGCTTTCGGGCGGTATGAAACGTCGGCTCGGCATTGCGCAGGCTATAATCGGCAGTCCGAAGGTGATTATAGTGGATGAACCCACGACGGGTTTGGATCCTGAGGAGAGGATACGTTTTAGGAATATTCTTACGGATATAAGCGATAATGACGTTGTTATTATTCTTTCCACTCATATTGTGGGTGATATTTCGAGCAGTTGTAAACGAGTGGCATTGTTGAACAGGGGCGAACTTCGTTTTCAAGGCACGCCGGATGAATTGGTTTCATTGGCAAGGGGAAAGGTTTGGGAGATTTTTGTTTCCGACGATGAGTTTAAATTAGTGAAGGAGAGGTATCCGATAATTTCAACAATACCGTCTGACGGCGGTTGGGAAGTGCAGGTGGTGGCGGAGGACTTGGGCGGTTTTAAGGGCAAGATGATAGACCCTAATATAGAGCATGCCTATGTTTATTTTATGGATTTTCTATTGCAGGATAAAATGAATATGAATCTTGTATGAACCTGCATAATATAAATACCATAGCAAATTACGAATCTAAATTGCTCCGCAGAGGGTGGTTGTTTCGGATATTTGCGCTTTTGGCGATTGTGGTTTTCATTATTTTTGATTTAGCCCAATATTCACGGGTTTTTTGGCAATATTCGGACGTTTGGAATTATATAGGTTTGAGTTCCATAATTTCTTATTCTTCAAACTACAGCTATAACATTTTTCAGGCAGTTATTTTAATTTTTCTTGCCGGCGGTTTCATAAAAAGGGATAAGAAATTAGACACGGCGGAGGTGATTTATGTGCGTCCGATGAGTAATTCCGATTATGTTTTCGGGAAGATATGGGGAGTTGTGAGGGTGTTTCTTGTATTGAATTTTGTGATATTGTTCATAGGCATGTTTGTGAACGTTGTGGTGGTTGCGTCGCCGTTTAATCCTCTCTATTATTTGTTTTATCTTTTCACGATAAGTTTACCGACGCTGCTTATGGTGCTCGGTTTGTCGTTTGCACTGATGTCGGTGTTGCGTAATCAGGCAATCACTTTTATACTGATGCTCGGATTTACCGGTATTCTGCTTTTTTATGTTAAAGCCGATGTTTACTGTTTGTTTGACCTTTACGGTAACGAGTTGCCTGCGATTTTTTCGGATGTAACCGGTCATGTGAATTTGGATCTTTACCTTCGGCAGCGGGCGTTGTATGTGTTTTTCGGCTTGGGATTTATTTTTCTCACTATTGCTTTGATGAATCGTTTGCCGTTGCGTCCTTGGAAAACGAAAGTGTTGGTGGCGGTAGCCTGCATGCTGTTTTTTATAGGAACGTTTGAGTCTTGGTTGTATGTGAAGCATTTTGAAGACATAATAGAAGTTCGTAATTATTATAGAGAAGTTTACAATCAATATGCCGATGTGCCGAAAGCAAAGGTTGAGACAAATGAACTCGTTGTTGAGCGTGATGGCGGAGCTTTGAATGTAGAAAGTCGGCTCACACTTTTGAATGATAGCTTGCGAGATATTGATAGAATAATACTTTACTTAAATCCGACGTTGGACGTGAAGTCAATCACTGTGGACGGCGAGGCTGTGAATTTCAAGCGTGAAGGGCAGGTGGTTATTGCGAAACGGGAAATTGCGAAAAATACAAGTGCCGTGTTGACGATAAGGTATCGAGGCGTTCCGGATGAGAATGTGTGTTATGCGGATATTGATGATGATGTTTATTTAAAGAAACCGGAGTTTAGCGATTTTTTCTACGGCAAACGCTATATCTATGTGGGTGATGTTTTAACGCTTTTGACGCCGGAAGCCTTATGGTATCCCGTTACGGAAACTCCCGTGAACCCGTCAAAGCCTTATGTTTTACGTAAAAATTTCACTCATTATAATTTGAAGTATGTGAATACCGGCGGGAAGACCGTCATTTCTCAGGGTGATAAAAAAGTTTTCGGCGATACGGTTAATTTCACTAATTCACAACCGCTCACGGGTATCAGCCTTGCTGTCGGCGACTACGAGACACGCTCCGTAACGGTGGACAGCGTGGATTACGAGATTAATTTCTTTAAAGGTCATGATTTCTTTTCAAAACATTTTAACCTTTTGCAGGACACTTTGCCGGCTTTGATTAGGGAAGTGAGAAATTCTACGGAAATCAGCAAGAATCGCGATTATCTCTTTTCAAAATTCGTCATGGTGGAAACTCCTATTCATTTCACGACTTATGTGAGGAACTGGAAGGGCTACACGGAGTTTGTGCAACCGGAATTAGTATTTATGCCCGAAAGAGGCGTAGGAACTTCATCCGATTTCACGGCAATGACAAAGCGCACCAAAGACTGGCGCAGGAGAGATGCTTCATTGGACGACAGCGAAGTGCAGGTGCAAGTGTTCAAGGATTATATCAAATTGACTTTTTTGGATGAAGCAGGCACGCAGGTGCTTGCGAGTGCGTCGGCAGATGTTAATCAACGTAATGTCGGTGCTATGTTTTTTGACCATACGGGTTTTCTGTATTCGGAGAAATATCCTGTTGCCGACATTGTGATTAACGCAATGCAAAATGTTTCTGCGACTGATGAGCAAACGATGGCGTGGTTGTTTGGCGGCAGTGCTATTTCGGATAAATTGCGTGCCAATATGTATTTGAGCGACCACAGTTTCAGTGCCGCCTTGTCGGATAAAAATATTAAGGCACCGGTGTTGTATGAGCTTGTGAAGATGAAAAGTTTATATTTGAAATACTACGTGCTTGCACAAATATCAAACGAATCGTTTAAGAAATTCCTTAAAGAAACAAGTAAGCATTACATTTTTAGCGAATATCCATTCTCCGCTTTTGTGAAAGATTTTGAAAAGGAATACGGTATTAATCTTTCCGAATTTTTGGAAGGGTGGTACAATGTTGACCACACACCGATTGTTGAAATCGAAGATGTGGAAACGTATAAAGTTGTGAAAGACGATTTCACAAAGTATCAATTGCGTTTTAAAGTGATTAACCGCTCACCTCAGGATGCCGTTATTTCCGTTAAGGTACAAAGTGCGGGCGGCGGATTCGGTAATTCGATGAGTATAACGGTAACTTCGAGCGGTGGAATAGTTGTAGGAAACGGAGGAGGTACATCTGCGGAACCGGATTATTATATTATTCCGGCAAACAGTGCCAATGAAATCAAAATAATTAATGACGATCGTCCGAATAGTTTGAGTGTAAATACAAATATTTCGGGAAATATTCCAATGGAGTATTCCTATAATTTTTCAAGAGTCGACCGCGAGACATCAGACACCGCCGTTGGCATGTTTCCCGTTAGTATGCGATTTCTCAATAAAAATCAAGGTGAAATAATCGTAGACAACGAGGATGCGGGTTTCAAAACAATATCGGGTAATAAGAAACGTGCTTTGAAAGAGTTTTTTCACGAGGAAGACGAGGATAAGTATAAAACGTATTCAAATTGGAATCAACCCTACACGTGGACGGCTACGATAGGAGACAAGTGTTACGGTTTGCCCGTACATTCGGCGGTGTATAAACGCAAAGGCGACGGTAGGAACAAAGTCGAATGGCAGGCAGAATTACCGGAAGATAATTATTATGAAATATCTATATGGAATGTGAAATTCGATATGGGATTTAATATTGGTCGCAGAAACCGTCAAGGGGATGCGAATAACCACACTTATACTATAACTAATAACGACAATGATGTGGAAACTGTGGCGATTGATATTAATCAGGAGGAAAACGGTTGGGTATCACTCGGAAGTTTTTACCTTGAAAAAGGTGATGTTATCATTTCGCTTGGTGATAATGTAAGCGGTGGATATGTGGTGGCGGATGCTGTGAAAATCACTCCTCCGCGCAAAATGCAACAACACGACAATCGCCCTCAAAGACCGGAAAGAAGTAGGAACAATTAAACAAAGTGATATATGTTTAGAAATTTAATAATCGTAGCGGCATTGATTTTTGGAGTGAACGGAGCATCGGCACAGGAGGTGCTGACGCTTGAAAAGGCTTTGGAAATAGCTTTTCAAAACAGTCCTTCGCTCATACAGAGTAAATTGAGTTTGCAACAAAGCGAGTTGAATTTGGCAGCTCAAAAATCATCGCTTAAATCGCAATTTTCATTGAATGTTGATCCGTTCAATTATTCTCGCAGCAATACGTATGACGATATAAACAGTAGCTGGTATGATAGGGAAGTTATGTCGTCATCGGCTTCTCTCGGAATAGTGCAACCTATAAAATTCACCGACGGAACGATTTCTTTGATGAATAATGTGCAATGGCAGAAAGCGAAGAACCATTCTTATGGCGGTAGCAATACTTCTTTTACTCATGACCTTTTGTTGCGTTTGGAGCAACCTCTTTTCACCTATAATCGCACTAAGATGACACTGCGTGAATTGGAATTTGCTTTGGAAACGGCTCGATTGAATTACTCTCTTCAACAATTGAATATCGAAAGGAATGTAACTACTAATTTTTATGACGTTTATAAAAGTCAACGGGAATTGAGTATTGCCCGTGAGGAATATGCCAATCAAAAGCAAAATTACGAAATCATAAAATCTAAAGTGGAAGCCGGTTTGGTGGCTGCCGAAGAATTGTATCAGGCGGAAGTGAACTTGGCAACAAGTGAATCGTCTCTATATTCTCAGGAAATAAACTACGAAAATAATAAGGACAATTTCAAAATATTGTTGGGTATCTCGATAGATGAAGATATTGCAGTGTTGCCCAATATTCAGGTTACTCAGGTGAACGTGAGTGTTGACCAAGCTGTTAAATACGGATTAGAGCAGCGTATGGAAATCCGTCAACAACAAATAGTGATCGAGAGAGATCTTTTCAGCATAATCAGAGCCAATTCGGAAAACGAATTTAAAGGTAGTATCTCGGCTCAGGTGGGTTTAAACTTTCTCGGAGAGAAGGTGAAAAACATGTATGACAAACCTACCGACAGTGAACAAATCGGAATTAGTTTCACAATACCGCTCTATGATTGGGGAGCAAAAAAAGCACGGGTCGAATCGAGTGAATTGGCAAAAGAGTCGGACGAAGTGAATTTGGAAGAGCAGAAGAAAGAAATAGTTGTCGGCATAAGACAAATCTGTAGAAACATACCGGTGCTTATAAATCAGGTTAACATTCAGAAAAAAAGCGTCGAAAATGCCGAAAGAACTTATGAAATTAACCTTGAAAAATATCGTAACGGCAATCTCACAGGTATGCAATTGCAACAATATCAAACGCAGTTGACAGATGCCAAACAGTCCTACACGAATGCGATTATTAACTACAAAATAGAACTTCTTAATCTCAAAATACAAACTTTGTGGAATTTTGAAACCGATACCACTTACCTTCCTGTGGATTTATTGAAAACTAATAAATGATAATAATACAAAACCGATATACCATGAAAACCTGTTTGAAAACAATGAGCCTACTCGCTGCCGGTGTGTTACTTTATGCTTGCGGCGGAAACCAGACAAACAATGTATCCGACACCACAACTCCCGTGTGGATTGAGGATGTGGCGATGCGCACTATTGAAGAATATGTTACTGTTACCGGCACGGCAAAGGCTGCCAAATCTGTGGAACTGAAATCGGAAACCGCCGGTGCCTACATTTTGCAGGTTAATCCTCGAACAGGTAAACCTTATCAGTTAGGAGATGTTGTGGATAAAGATGAGGTGATAATAAAATTAGAAAACAGAGAATACGAAAACGGTATCCAATTGGAAAGTAAAAAACTGCAAGTGGACATTACCGAAAAAGAGTGGGAAGGTCAGAAAAATGTGATGCAAAAAGGCGGAGCTACTCAAAAGGAAGTGAATTCAGCCGAAACATCCTACATAAATGCCAAACTGGATTTGGAAAATGCTTATATAAGTCTTGCAAAGATGAGTATCAAAGCTCCGTTTAAGGGAGTCATTGTGAGCTTGCCTTATTTCACCCCCCGTATTGAAACGGCTACCGGTACTGTGATGGCAACTATTATGGATTACAGTAAAATGTATGTGGAAACACAATTTCCCGAAAATTCCATCACAAAATTGCAAATAGGTCAGGATGTTTATATAACGAACTACAATATTAAAACCGATACTTTAAAAGGTAAACTCACTCAAATATCTCCGGCGATAAGCGAAGATACCCGCACTTTCTCAGGTTTTATTGAAATTGAAAATCCGCAATTGAAGTTGCGTCCGGGTATGTTTGCCAAAGCCGATGTGATTACCGTGAAAAAAGAGAATGTGCTTTCCATTCCGAAGGATATAATTCTTTCAAGGCGTGGAAATCGCACCGTGTTCACCGTTGATCGGTCTACGGCTATGGAGAAGAATATTAAAACCGGAATAAGTGATTCCAAATACATTGAAGTAACCTCCGGACTTGCATTGGATGATAAAGTGGTTGTAAAAGGTTACGAATGGTTGCGCAATGAAAGCAAAGTGAAAGTCATGCGTTAAGATTTAAAGGAAGATGAATCAGATAGTAAAATTTGCAGTAAAATATCCGGTAACGGTTTTGATGCTCACATTGGCAATCTGCCTTTTGGGTATGATTTCCTATAATAAGTTGGGTACCGACTTATTTCCGGATATGAAAAATCCCGCTCTCTACATTGATTTGCAGGCGGGTGAGCGACCGCCCGAAGAGATGGAGCGGCAGTTTGTGAAAAACATCGAAGCCATTGCAGCCCGTCAGGACGGAGTGCAAAACGTTTATTCGGAAAGTAGTGTAGGTTATGCACAAATTACCGTCGAATATGATTGGGAACAGGATATGGATGCGGCTTATCTTGATTTGCAACGTTCTTTGGCTACGATAACCGCTAACAGTGAAATCACTTCTCTAAATGTTATGCGTTATGATGCCAATGCATCGCCGGTGATGACTATCGCTTTGCGCCATAAGGAAATTCAGGACATGAATGAGTTGCGGAAGATTGCAGAAAATTATATGCGCAACGAACTTGTGAGGCTTGACGGAGTTGCCGACATTCAATTGAACGGTCAGGAAACCGCAATTGTTAAGGTTAAAACCGACCCTTATCTTTTGGAGGCTTATAATCTCACTGTTGATGCAATTTCCAATAGAATCGAGGAACTTTTGCAAAATGTTTCCGGCGGAACAATAGTTAACGAAGATATTCAATACACTATAAAAGGTGTGAACATTGTAAAGAATCTGGAAGACATTAGTGATGTCATAGTTACTTTCAAAGATAATTCATCTGCTGCAAATACAACGACTAATAACGGCACAACGGCAACTACGACTTCTTCAACGAAAGCACCGGTGTATCTTAAAGATGTGGCGATTGTGGAGCTTGCCAACCAAGATCCCGAAAACATTGTACGTTTCAACGGTACCAGAAGCATAGGTTTGAGTATCTACAAGGAAAATAAGTACAACACCGTGAAAGTGGTTGAAACGATTAACGAGAAACTCAACGAATTGCGTCGCAGCATGCCTGCTTATGAGTTTGATGTTGTGAGTGATCAGGGTACTTTCATCAAATCAGCCGTCGATGAGGTTAAAGATTCCGCACTTATGGGCATAGTGCTTGCGGTGATAATTATATATGTGTTTTTAAGGCGGATAAACACCACTTTGATTGTGTCATTGTCTATACCGGTATCAATTATTGCAACTTTCAATTTGATGTATTTCAGCGGTTTAACGCTAAATATAATGACACTTGGAGGTTTGGCACTTGGCGCAGGAATGTTGGTTGACAATGCAATTGTGGTAACGGAAAATATTTTCCGAAATCTTCAAAACGGTATGTCGCCCAAAGAGGCGGCAATTAAAGGCACTTCGGAAGTGGGTGGTGCAATCACATCTTCAACGTTAACAACTATTGTTGTATTTCTCCCTATAATCTACGTTCACGGTGCGGCGGGCGAACTGTTCAAGGAACAGGCTTGGGTGGTTACTTTTTCACTTATTTCCTCGCTTTTTGTGGCTATATTGTTGCTCCCGATGTTGGCTTCCAAGTTTTTTAAGAAAACCGACAAGGCTGTTAATGCTATACAGTTTAAAGGTTATGCACGTTTTGTGGGACGTCTTTTAAAACGTCGTTGGACGGTCATCGGAAGTGCGATTGTATTGACGGTAGCGGCTTATTTTTTATTGCCTTTGATAGGAATGGAATTTATGCCGCGTGCAGAGTCGAAAGAGTTTAATGTAATGCTTTCGCTTAAACCCGGAAGCAGGTTACAAACTACGGATTATGCCGCAGCTTCGGTTGAAGCGGTTTTGCAAGATATTGCCGGAGATGATTTGGAATGGGTTTACATTCTTTCAGGTCCGTCTAACACCGAAAACGAAGTGGGTAAAAAAGCCGAAGATGAAAGCAGGTCGCAATTGAAAGTGAAATTGCGTAAAGAAAGCAAAACCGATGCCGGTGAATTAATCTCCAAGCTTATTTATAACACCAATTTGCCCGATGATGTGGAGATTACATACGAAAAAGAACAATCGGCATTGCAAAGTGTTCTCGGTACGGAGACAGCACCGGTTGTTGTGGAAATTAAGGGTGAAGAACTTGATGTGCTCGAAAGACTTTCGCAAGAGGTGAAGGAGAAAATGACGGGTATAGACGGTATCTACGAAATAAAAACTACTATGGAGAAAGGTGCACCGGAAGTTGATTTATCAATAGACCGTTTAAGAAGCGGTATTTACGGTATTGATATTTCCGGCGTTGCACAACAGGTGTGTGCAAAATTGGAGGGTAAATCTGCCGGTTCATTTGACAGAGGAGGTGAGCAAGTAGGTATAGAAATACGAGTGCCTGAAATTACATTCAATGAACTTTCCGATGTGGAAATCGTGCAGGGCGAAAAGAAGTACCGACTTGGAGAAATTGCCGAACTTTCAATAGTCAGTGCTCCGAAAGAAATTATTCGCAACAATCAAAGTCGCATTGTTCAGGTTACGGCTTTATTAGATAGTAAATTGACGCTTAGTAAAATCACTCCTAAAATAGAAACTGTTTTAAGTTCTGTCGATTTTCCTTCCGGATATTTTGCAAAAATCACCGGTGAAGAAGAAAAGCGTGCAGAGTCATTCGGCGGATTAAGTTTCGCACTTCTTCTTTCGATAATCTTGGTTTACATGGTTATGGCGGCGCAGTTTGAATCGCTTCGTCATCCGTTCACCATTTTATTAACCATTCCGCTTGCATTTGTGGGTACGATTTTCACGTTCCTGCTCACCGGTTCCACGCTTAATATGATGGCTTTCATCGGAATTATAATGCTTGCCGGTATAGCAGTCAACAGTTCGATAATACTTGTGGATAGGATAAATCAGTTGAAAGCGGAAGGCTTGCCGCTTGCGGATGCAATTCAAACGGCTTCTTCTCAAAGGATACGCCCGATTTTAATGACGGCATTAAGTACGATACTTGCTTTGCTGCCGATGTGTTTTGGTTTTGGCGAAGGAGCATCCTTGCGTTCTCCTATGGCACTTGCTGTTATAGGCGGTTTAATAACTGCTACTCTTCTAACTTTGATAGTTATTCCCTGTGTTTATTTTGTGATAGATAAAAAATCCAAATAACCTTTATGGAGAAATTGATAAACCGTAGAGTACTAATTTCCATGATTTTCATCGGCTTGACGCTGATGGGATATTTTTCTTATAGATTTCTTTCTATGGAATTGTATCCCAATGCGGAGTTACCGATGTTGAATGTGCAAATCACCGCTACTCAGGAGTTGGATCCTTCATACATTGAAACCAAAGCGGCTGCGCCGATGGAAGGCGTTATAAGTACTATCGAAGGTGTAGAAAAGCTGGAAACCCGTATTTCCACTCGTATGGCTTCAATTACGGTTACTTTCACAAAAGATACGGATATAAAATATGCTTTTCTCAAGTTAGATGAAAAGATAAAAACAGCTTCGACAACGCTTCCGGAGAAGTTTCGTGTTACTGTTAATAAGACTTCTACGGGAATGGTGAGTTCGCAATTTATGACGGTCTTCGTGCTCAGTAATGAAGATGTTGATTATGTTCGTAACATCACCGACAAGGATATTGCACCTGCGCTTGAAAATGTTGACGGAGTTGCAGGAGTGATGGTCATCGGAGGACGGCAGAAAAGCATAGAAATAATTGTTGATAAGGAAAAATGTGAAGCACTCGGAATAAACCGTTCACAAATCAGTTCGCTTATTGCTTCAAATATGGAGAATAAGACGTTTGTGGGGCAGGTTTTCGATAATAATCAACGTTATTTTGTGAATATTACGGCAGAATATCTGAAAACGGATGATATAGGTAACATAGTTGTCGGTGAGGGACCTTTGTTGCTTAAAGATATTGCAGACATAAATTTCGGTGTAAAAGAAGAAGAATCATATTCGCGTGTTGACGGCAAAGAAGTGGTTACCTGTGTCATAGCTCGTTCACCTCAAGAAAATATAATACGGCTTTCCGAGCGCGTGAGAGCAGAAATTGACAAGCTTAACACGGAATTGGCATCAAAAGATGTGAAAATAGATGTGGATACCGACATGGCTGAAACCATGAGCAGCAATTTGAATAAGATTGTAGACCTTGCAATAAGCGGTGCATTGCTCGCAATTTTTATTCTCTACCTTTTTCTGAGAAATTTCCGTATTGTTTGCATAATTGCTTTTGCAATTCCGATTTCCGTATTTTCTGCGTTTTATCTTTTTTATCTTTCCGGAATTAGTATTAATACGCTCACACTCACCGGTATCGCCTTAGCTATAGGTATGCTTCTTGACAATTCTATTGTGGTTATGGAGAATATTTTCAGGCTGCGTTCTGCCGGTATGTCGTCAAAAGACGCCTCCGTGAAAGGTACAAAAGAAGTGTGGAAATCAATATTTGCTTCAACTTTAACTACAATTACGGTTTTTCTACCGTTTCTTTTTTCCGATAATTTCCTGTTGAAATTGATAGGTGAGCATGTAGGTATTTCAATCATATCAACGCTTGGAGTTTCGTTAATTGTAGCTTTAATGTTGATACCGATGGCTGTTAATTATTTTATGAGTCGACATGATAAGGAAACGGTGAATTTGAGTACACTTTCTCCTTACAGCAGACCGGTGCAGGCATATCTGGCAATACTTAAAACGGCTCTCCGCAAGCCTGCACAGGTGGTGCTCGGTTCACTTTTGCTTTTCCTTATTTTGCTTGCATTGACACTTACTCTTTCGCTTAATACATTGAGAGATGTTGAAGCCGATACTTTTCAGGTTTATACCACATCTCCCGCCGGTTACACTCTTGAACGTACCGATGAGATGATTCGTCGTTACGAAGAAGAGTTGATGAAGATGGAGGAAATTGAGCGAATAACTTCAAAAGTTTATGCTACCGAAGCAAATGTAACGGTGAAACTCAAAGAGGATTTTGAAAAAATCAATAGAAAAGATTTATCTTCCTTGAAAAATACCGTTATAGGTACGGCTCGCTATTTAAGGATATACGATGTTAGTCTTGAAGCAAGATCAACCAGTGAAAATTTTCAGGGAGGAGGTGATAACGGTTTACTCGGTGGTGGCGGTGAACTTCTTAGGATGATGGGATTGGGTTCGCAAACGGAAAAGGTTGTGATCAAAGGACAAGACTTTAAAAGTATGGAGAACCTTGCGGAATATATTCAATACCAACTGAGAGAATTAAGTAATATACGTAATGCCAACGTGAGTTCATCACGAGGTACGCCCGAAGCCCGTATCATGTTTGATCAGTATCTGATGGGAATTAATGATGTTACTCCCATGAATGTTCTAACAGAACTTAACAACTTTGCTCCGGAGAATGTTACTAACATGCAGTACAAAGCCGGAGATGAAGAATACGACATTATAATCAAAGACAAGCAGGTTGTGGAAATAGGTGATGAGGAGGATAAGGAGGCTGTACGTACTTTGGACGAACTGCGCAACCTTGAAGTTGCAAATACTAATCGTTCAATGGTTGGTTTGCAGAATTTCAGTGGCATCAACCTCACTCGCGGCAAAGGTAGTATCACTCGCATAAATCAGGAGAAAGAGATAGAAGTTCGTTACAGTTTCAATTCCGAGATAAACGAATCGAAACAGTTTTTGACCGATGCACGCCGAGAAGTGGATGATTTGATACAGTCGCTTGATGTTCCGGCAGGACTTGCCGTAGAGGTTGTTCACGAGGAGGATACTTATGGCGATTTCAGTTTTCTTTTTCTTGCGGCTCTAATTATCATCTACATGATTTTGGCTTCGGTATTCGAATCGATGAGTGCGCCGATAGTGCTTATGTTTGCAATACCGCTTGCGGGCATAGGTTCGTTGCTTGCGCTGATGTTCACGGGCACTTCTTTGATGAACACAAATGTTCTGATCGGTTTCCTCATTCTCATTGGGATTGTTGTGAACAACAGTATAATTTTAATTGATTATACATCGATTTTGCGTCGTCGTGGCTACCGCAAAGTGAGAGCTCTTATAACGGCAGGAATGTCGCGCTTGCGACCGATTTTGATAACAGCCATAACAACTATTGTAGCAATGATACCGCTTGCGCTCGGTAAGGGCGAATACGTTTCGGGACTTGGTGCACCGTTTGCAATCACCGTTATCGGTGGTTTGGCGATGAGCACATTACTTACGCTTGTTGTTATACCCACACTTTATTCCGGTTTGGAAGATGCTCTTAAACGCTTGCGCACTCAGAGTATTACATTAAAAATCATTCAATTCCTGTTGATGATTACTACTGCTACTTTGATATTTGTTTATATCGATGCTCTTTGGTGGAGAATAGCTTGCCTGATTTTGGCTGTGATACTTGTGCCGGCAGTTACATGGTTTGTCGACGGTAGTTTAAGGCGTGCAAGTAGCGGTATAATTCCGGAAGATGAAGAAATAGAGATACGTATAGAAAATCTTGTGAAAATTTACGGTCGTCCGTCGGAATTTGCACGCGAATGGATTTCCGGTAAACGCATTAGAGAGCGTTTGGGTATCAAAGATGAATATAAACGTCCGCAAGATTTGTTAGTTCTTCTTTGGCTTTTGCCGCTCACTATCGGTTTTTATTACTTCGGATATTTTTATCAAACAATTGCTTTTTGGGCTATCGTAGGAGTAGTGTCGGCATGGTTATGTACAATTAAAGTGCTTACGATTTTTATGAATTTCGCACAATGGCACAGGAAAACTTTCTGGCTTAAAACGATCTACGTCATTTGGTTTGCTATATATTACATATTGCCGTTTATGACGATTGTGTGGGCTATGATGAAATTCCTGAGCGGAATGGCGGTGATACTTGGTTTGTTGTGGTATCTCGGCATTTTGGTGAAGCATCTTTCCGACAAAATACACAAGCGCAATATAAATATTGACCTCATTGACGGTGATTTTAGAATGTTGCGTAAAGCTTTCTACCGCTTTGCAACCAAAGTGCCGCTCATAGGCTACCGCAAGCAACCGTTTAAAGCTCTTAACGCTGTTTCAATGGAAATACGGACGGGAATGTTCGGATTGTTGGGACCTAACGGAGCAGGAAAGACAACACTTATGCGAATAATATGCGGTGTTTTTGAACAAAGTTACGGCAAGATATTTGTTAACGGCATAGACACTCAAAAGAAACGTGAGGAATTGCAGGGATTAATCGGTTACCTGCCTCAAGAGTTCGGTACCTACGAAAATCTTACCTCATGGGAATTTCTTGAATATCAAGCACTATTAAAAGGTATCACGAATAAAGAAACAAGGCATGCACGCATTAAAGAAGTGCTCGAAGCGGTGCACCTATACGAAAACAAGGATAAGAAAATCGGAGGTTTCTCAGGAGGTATGAAACAACGCATAGGAATAGCACAGACTTTGCTTAACCTGCCGCGTATATTGGTTGTGGACGAACCTACGGCAGGTTTGGATCCGCGTGAAAGGATCCGTTTCCGCAACCTACTCGTGGAACTTTCACGTAGTCGCATTGTGATATTCTCAACGCATATTATAGAAGATATTTCAAGTTCATGTAATCAGGTAGCAGTTATTGATAAAGGTAGTGTTAAATATTTCGGCACTCCTTACGAAATGGTTAATATAGCCAAAGATGTTATATGGGTATTTGAAGTAAGTCCGCAGGAATTTGAGGAACTTTCGTCGCAACTTTTGATTGTTCACCATATTCGTATAGGCGACGTTATACGCGTGCGTTGTTTGTCGGAACAGAAGCCTTTACCGCAGGCACAACGTGCTAATCCGCTCTTGGAAGATTCTTATTTATGGCTTTTGCGTTCCGTGAAATTGGAAAATAATGAAGAAATAATCACCTGATAGGCATGAAACAGTTTTTATCCAATATATTGAAACTCACTCAATACAACATCAAGATAATCTTCGGTAATAAATTTATCTACTTTGTTTTGAGTGCTGTAGTATTGTTCGTTATAACTTCAATATTGAATTTGATGTCTAATAACGAGTTTATGGAATCCACAGCCTATAACGTTTTGCTTGTTCCCTCAATATTGATAATTTTTTATCCTATGTGTTTCGGCATACAAAACGATCAGGATGCTAAGATTATAGAAATAATTTTCGGGATACCGAACTACCGTTATAAAGTGTGGCTTTTTCGTTTGCTCATTGCTTACGTGATTTGTTTTGTGATTACATTCTTTCTCGCTGCTTTGACAAATTGGTTATTAGTGGAGATATCCGTTACGGAACTAACGTTGCAGGTGATGGTGCCGGCTTTTTTGATCGGTACGCTTTCGTTTATGTTTAGCACCATTGTTCGCAACGGTAGTGGTACTGCCGTGATAATAATTATTATAGGATTAGTATTCTTTATTTGGAGTGCTTTTTTGGCAACAAGCAAATGGAATATCTTTATAAATCCGTTTGACTTACCTTCTAATATGAACCCGATTCTTTTTAAAAGTTTACTTGTAGATAATCGTTTGATAATGCTCACGGCATCGGTTATAGCCATGTTAATCGGTCTCTACAAAACACAAGAACGGGAGAAATATATTTGAGTTTTATGTAAGGTTTATTTTTGGAATGAATCTTCTATCGGATTTAGTCGTCCCACCATGATTCCGGTTTGGGTGGAATTTCGGAGGAGATAATTTTCAAGAGTTTCGGAAGAGATAACAACCTTTTTCTCACGTGATGAAGCATGCATTAAAAACAGTTTTCCATTCTTGCGATAAGCGATACCGACATGACTTGTGTCAAGACCTTTTAAATTAGTTGTGATTAAAATAATATCTCCGGATTTAATCAGATAATCATATTTTTCAAGCTTGTTTTTGGGAATATAAAAATGTTTTCTCGCATTGTTCTCATTTTCAATTTTCTTCATTTTCTTTTGCAATGCGGGAGATGATTTTAATGCCGAATAACTCTCCGGATGAGTGGTCATGTAATAAACCTTATCCTTATATACAACATCCTTAGGTGTGATATTTTTAACAATGGAACGTTTGTTCATGTCGTGCAACCAATCGGAAGAATAATGCAGGCGGGAAGTGTAGTCAATGATCTTGCCGTTGCGGTAGCGTATTTTAACAATATTACGGATAAAATCTTCTATTGAAGAAGAATTGTAATGATTTAAAAAAGAAAGTGCGATCACGGTTTCTACGAATGTAACACAATCCAAACCGGAAAGATCTATTACCGGAGATTCTTTGTTTTCAGCACCATTGAGAGTGCCGCCGATATAAGGTGTATTAAGGAAAAAGCTACCGATAACCGGAACTCTTGCGCTCACCGGAAGACTTTTTAAGTTATTGTCTTCGGCATATTTCCAAAATCTTTCAAACACTGCACTATCCTGAGGAGATATGTTCACAGCTTGTGCAACAACAGAGCAAATAAGTAAATATATCAACAATAAAGTGCGCATACGAGGGAAATTAGATAGCTGCCGTAAACTGTTGCAAAAAACGAATATCGTTTTCAAAAAACAATCGCAGATCACGTACTCCGTATTTCAGCATTGTTATGCGTTCAATGCCCATACCGAGCGCAAAACCGGAGTATTTATTTTTGTCGATACCGTTGAGTTCAAGTACATTAGGATGCACCATCCCGCAACCCATTATTTCCAGCCAGCCGGTGTGTTTGCATACGTTGCAACCTTTGCCTTTGCACAATGAGCAAGTTACGTCCATTTCGGCAGATGGTTCGGTGAAAGGGAAAAATGACGGACGAAGGCGTACTTCCGTGTCCTGACCGAAAAACTCTTTTGCAAAGTATGAAAGTGTCTGTTTTAAATCTGCAAAAGAAACATTTTCATCTATGTATAAAGCCTCAATCTGGTGAAAAATACAGTGAGCACGTGCAGAAATTGCTTCATTTCGGAAAACTCTGCCGGGCGTAACCACACGAATAGGCAAGTCATAACTTTCCATGTCGCGCACCTGTGTTGAGGAAGTGTGGGTATGCAATAGAATATCAGGGTTTTTACTTATAAAAAAAGTGTCCTGCATATCGCGGGCGGGATGTTCTTCTGCAAAATTCAAAGCCGAAAAATTATGCCAATCATCTTCAATTTCAGGTCCTTCCGAGATAACAAATCCCAAGCGGTCGAAAATAGAAAGAATCTCATTTCTCACAATCGAAAGCGGATGACGACTTCCCAATTGTTCGGGATCACCCGGAAGAGTGAGGTCTATACCTGATTGTTCGGTAGTAACGTTTTGAGCAGCTTCCTTTAATTCGTTTACCTTGTTCAAAGCAGTTTCTTTTAATTGATTCAAAGATTGACCTATGGCTTTCTTTTGTTCAACGGGAACGTTTTTGAAATCTTCAAATAAAGCTGCAATTGTACCTTTTTTACTGAGGTGTTTAATACGAAATTCTTCAATAAGGGCAGGGTCTGTTGATGAGAAATTACCAATTTCGGTCATCAGTTGCTTTATGTTATCTAACATCTTGAAAAGTATACTTAGTTTAAAGTGTTACAAAAGTAGTTATTTTCACAAAGACTTTTTTCTTGTGAGTTTGTTTTTTATGTTTTTAGCAATAGGGTAGGCTAAACAACCGACTATTGCACCGAGAAAATCAGCGATTAAATCGTAGATGTCTCCGCTACGTTTGAAATAATGTTCTTGCAGTATTTCCAAGACACCGCCGTAGATAAATGCCACCGCCACCGCTGTTACGTAGATTACACTTTGCCTCCATTTGGTTTGATATTCAAATTCATTGCAAAGCAAAAGTGCCATCACAAAAAACATACCGAAGTGAACAATTTTGTCAAAGTGAGGGATAAGAGATATTTGGGGCACATCACGAGCAGGAACAGTGGTAAGCACAAATATCACTATAGCCCACAAAATGTTTCTTGTTAACAATATGACGGTTATTTTTTTCATAATCCTTCTGACAAACGGTTTACTAAATATTTTACGGGGAAATACGATGCGGCAAATCCGATTACTAAAACCGATAAGAATACGACTACAACATCGGTGATGAGTATTTCAACCGGATATGCGGCAATGAGATAAGTGCCGTTACCTAATTGTAAAAAGCCGTATTCCTGTTGCAACCAACAAATGGAAACACCGATAATTAAACCTACAAGTCCTCCCAGAATTGTTATCAAATTGCCTTCCGTGCGAAAAATGGAAATGATATGACTTTTCGACATACCCAAAGCCTGATATATTTTCAAGTCCTCACGTTTATCGAAAATCAACATTGAAATGGAACCTATAATATTAAACGAAGCAATTAAAAGAATGAATGTAAGTATTAGGAAGATGACCAATTTTTCGGATTTCATCATGGCATAAAAAGAACGATTAAGTTCGTATTTGTCAACAACCTTGTAAGTATCGCTCAGAGCGTTTTCAAGAGTTGTTTTAACGTTTTTCATGTCGTTGACATCTTCAAGACGAATTTCTATTTTTGAAATCTCATCACCTGTTCTAAAAAGTTTGCGTGCAAAGTCGATATGTGTTATAAGTAATTTTTCGTCAATTTCGTTTTGAGTGGAAAGGAAACCGGCAGGATAGAGATATTCTGTGTAAAGAGCAGAGGCACTCATGGCTGATGAAGCTTGCTTGTTGGGATAATAGAGTTGCATCGGAGTGAGAAAATTCAGACCGATGCCAAGTTCCGCTGCAACACCGTAGCCGGTTACTCCATAGAAAATGTCGCCTTTTTTCAGGTTAAAATTACCTTGTACTATGCTTTCTCCTATGCCTGTTTTTTCTGCATAATCATCGGTTACACCTTTTAGTCTCACCGGTTTTAAACGGTTTTCATATTTCAGCAGAGCATTTTCTTCAACCACCGAATAAAAGTAATCAATACGTTTCTCTTGTTGCAGGATTTTATACACTTCATCGTCAAAAACGGCAAATTTACCATTAACCGGTGCCACCGTCAAATCGGGAGTTAAACTGCTCATTGAACTTTGCAGAAACAGATCAATGCCGTTGAAAACGGAAAGGATTGTAATCAATGCAGCTGTTCCGACAGCAACACCAACAACGCTGATAGTTGAAATGATATTGATTGCATTTCGCTTTTTCTTTGAAAACAAATAACGTTTGGCTACAAATAACGGCAGACGCATGAGATTACTTTAAAAGTTCGTCTATTTTGTTAATATAATCCAAACTGTCATCAATGAAGAAACGCAATTCGGGTATTATTCGCATTTGTTTTCCCACTCTTTTGCCAAGCATGTAGCGGATGTTTTTATTAAACTTTTCTAACGATGCCATCGTTCCTTCCGCCTTGGAAGAAGGGAAAATACTGAGGTAAACTTTGGCATAAGAAAGATCGGGACTGACTCTAACCGTTGTAACGGACAACATACTGCCCACCGTATATTCTTTACATTCATTTCCGAACAGATCACTCAATTCCTTTTGTATCAGCCGTGAAACTTTGTTTTGTCTAATCGAATCCATACTCGCAAAATTTTTTCAGCGCAAAGATACTATAATAAATCCATTTTTATTACATTTGCAGCCTCATTGAGTTGCGATGAACGAGATGTAGCGCAGTTGGTAGCGCGCCACGTTCGGGACGTGGAGGCCGCTGGTTCAAGTCCAGTCATCTCGACAATTAATATGTGGCTTCGATGGCAAAGTTTGTCGAAGCCATTTTTATTTACGGTTAATTGTTTTTGAAATGAGAAAATGGAGCATTGACGATTCAGCCGAATTATACAACATCAACGGCTGGGGTGTAGACTATTTTTCAATTAACGAAAAGGGACATGTGGCAGTAACTCCCAAACCCGGTGGACCTTCTGTAGATCTCAAAGAACTTTTAGACGAATTGCAAGTGCGTGATGTTTCAACACCTGTGTTGTTGCGATTTCCGGATATACTTGACAATCGTATAGAAAAAATTCATAATTGCTTTGCTTCTGCTGCGGCAGAATATGGCTACAATGCTAAAAATTATATAATTTACCCGATAAAGGTAAACCAAATGCGTCCGGTTGTGGAAGAAATTGTTAGCTACGGCAACAAGTTCAACATCGGCTTGGAAGCCGGCTCAAAGCCGGAATTGCACGCTATTCTTTCGATTGATATTGACAACGATGCAATGATTATTTGCAACGGTTATAAGGACGAAAGCTACATAGAACTTGCTCTGCTTGCACAGAAAATGGGTAAACATGTGTTTATTGTTGTGGAAAAGATAGTTGAGTTGAAAAACATTGCTAAAATGGCAAAGAAACTCAAAGTGAAACCAAACATAGGCATACGCATAAAACTTGCAAGTTCCGGTAGCGGTAAATGGGAAGAATCGGGAGGCGATGTAAGTAAATTCGGCTTAAATTCGAGTGAATTGCTTGATGCACTTGATATTTTGGATAAAAACAATATGAACGACTGCCTGCAACTCATTCATTTCCACATCGGAAGTCAAGTTACAAACATTCGTCGCATTAAAACGGCTTTGAGAGAAGCATCTTATTTTTATGTAGAACTGCAAAAGTTGGGCTACGACGTTAAATTCGTAGATATAGGCGGTGGACTTGGGGTTGACTACGACGGAAGTCGCTCGGCTACATCCGGCAACAGCATGAACTACACCATTCAAGAATACGTTAACGATGCAATTTCGTCGCTTGTTGACGTTTGCGAAAAGAATGATTTAAAACAACCGAATATTATAACCGAATCGGGACGTGCTCTCACTGCTCACCATTCCGTGTTGGTTTTTGAGGCTCTTGCAAGCACTCATTTGCCGGTTTACGGTGAGAATGAAACTATACCCGAAGACGCTCATGAATTGGTTAGAGAACTTTACGATTTGTGGGAAAATCTTACCCAGCCGCGAATGCTCGAAACATGGCATGATGCAATGCAGGCAAGAGAAGAGGCGTTGAATCTTTTCAATCTCGGCTTGGTGAATCTTGACACGCGTGCACTTGTTGAAAGGCTTTTCTGGACAATTGCAAGAGATGTTTATGAAATGTCCAAAGATACGAAACATGCCCCCGAAGAGTTGAAAAAGATTGCTAAGTTGTTGCCGGATAAATATTTCTGCAACTTTTCTCTCTTTCAATCGCTACCGGATTCTTGGGCGATTGACCAGATTTTTCCGATAATTCCGATAAGCAGATTAAATGAACAACCGACTAAATCGGCTACACTTCAAGATGTTACATGCGACTCCGATGGAAAGATAGATAACTTTATCTCAACCCGTAATTTTTCTTACCATTTGCCGGTGCATGAATTAAGCGGTAAGGAATCGTATTATCTCGGTGTATTTCTCGTTGGTGCTTATCAGGAGATTTTAGGTGATTTGCACAACTTGTTCGGCGACACCAATGCCGTACACATCAAGATTAAGGACAACTCTTATTCTGTGGATAAGATTATTGAGGGCGAAACTATTGCAGATGTACTCGAATATGTACAGTTTAATCCCAAAAAGATGGCTCGTGATGTTGAAGTTAGCGTTATGACTTCCGTGAAAAAGGGCGTTATATCAGTGGAAGAGGGACGTGAATTCCTATCCAATTATAGGTCGGGTCTTTACGGCTACACATATCTTGAATAATACTTTCAAGTGAGCAATGGTTATCAGGAAGTTATTTAGATTTGAAAGTGCCCACATAGTGAGGAATTGCTATTCCGAGCGATGCAG
This sequence comes from Culturomica sp., assembly GCA_031262745.1. Taxonomy (GTDB): domain Bacteria; phylum Bacteroidota; class Bacteroidia; order Bacteroidales; family Marinifilaceae; genus JAISHE01. The sequence goes on from JAISHE010000012.1 coordinate 83,009, forward strand.
GGAAAACATTCACGGTCATTCCTACACAGCCGAAATTTTCATCACTTCCGATAAGCTTGATAAGGGTTTTATGGTTATGGATTTTTCGCTTCTCTACCTTGTGAAAGAATTGATTGATAGCTTCGATCATTCTTATTTGCTTTGGAATGAGGAGAATGATGATTTCAAATCTTTTATTCGCAATTATAGTGCAAGGGTTATCGAACTGCCCTTTTCACCCACTGCCGAAACTATTTCCATAATGCTGTTTGCTTTGATAGACAGGATTTTGAGTAATATGGAATTTAAAAACGGAGAAGGTAACGTGCAACTTTCTGCCGTAAGAATACATGAAACCGTTACCGGCTATGCCGAAGCCACGAGAGCAGATTGGGGTATGCTACCATTTGATATTCGGGACATTCGTTTCTCCGAAGGCATACGCAACGTTTGGCAGAATGATATTTTGAGCCGTATCGGATAAGTTTCTGATATAATCTATTTGAAATATTACTTTATTCTGTATAAATAGTTTGTTATTTAGCTAATTATAGAATATTTTATATCTTTGCAGTTGAATCCAAACTTTGGATTTACATGTATTTTGAAAGTTGCACTTTGGATTTACATGTATTTTGAAAGTTATACTTTGAATTTGCATAAAATATAAAATAAGGATGTACAATAGAAAGCAGACATTTATTAATTCGGGAAACGAAAGCATATTCTTATGGGGAGTAAGGCAGACAGGGAAAAGCACTTTATTGAAGCAAATTTTTCCGGATGCCTTATGGTATGATTTGTTGCTTTCGAGTGATTACAAACGACTGTTGGACAACAACGGATTGATTCGTGAGCGTATTTTGGCAGATGAGAGTATAAAAACAGTTGTTATAGATGAAATTCAACGTTTGCCCGAATTGCTCAATGAAGTTCAGTGGCTGATTGTTAATAAGGGTATACGTTTTATTTTGAGCGGTTCAAGTCCGCGTAGAATACGGCAATCGGGGGCAAACCTGCTTGGCGGAAGGGCATTACGCTATGAACTTTACCCGCTTGTGAGTGCGGAGATTCCGGATTTTGACTTGATAAGGGCATTAAATCACGGACTTTTGCCCAAAATCTATGATGCAAACAATCACACAAAATTGCTTGATGCTTATATCGGAAATTATTTGCAAGATGAGATTGTGGCGGAAGCGAAGTTAAGAAACGTGGACATTTTTAACCGTTTTCTGCAAATAGCTGCAATAACTAACGGTGAAATAGTGAATTATACCAATATTGCCACCGAAACATCCGTGAGTACGACCACTGTTAAAGAATATTTTCAAATATTGCAGGACACTCTTTTGGGACGTTATTTACCTTCGTTTCAGAAAAGACCTAAACGCCGTGTGGTAATGGCTCCGAAGTTTTATTTGTGTGATGTCGGTATCGTTAATTCGTTGCTTAAACGCAGTAAAATAGATTTTGGTACGGAAATTTTCGGCAAGGCATTCGAGCATTTCATATATCAGGAAATTTATGCACACAGCAGCTATTCGGGTTTGGAATATGCAATTTCTTATTGGCGAACAAGTTCCGGTTTTGAGGTTGATTTTGTACTTGGCGATCACCAAGTTGCCATTGAAGTGAAATCAAGCGATAATGTAAATTCACGCAATTTAAAGGGACTTCGTGCCTTTGCCGAAGAATATTCTGTTGAAAAACTGATTGCCGTGAGCAATGATCCTTATCCGAGACTAACGGATAGCATTCTGATTTTGCCGTGGAAAGTGTTTTTGCAGCGGTTGTGGAGTAGGGAAATAATTTAGCGAAAAATGATACTTTTGTATACACAATAATCATGATAAAAACTATGGCAAAAATTAATGTAAAAGGAACGGAGATAACGATAATTTCGTTTGACGAAAGAGATTATATTTCGCTGACGGATATTGCAAAAGTGAAAAATCCTGACGCAAATGCTGTTATTGCTAATTGGATGCGAAATAGAAATACTATTGAGTATCTTGGCATTTGGGAATATTTGTATAATCCGCATTTTAAACCCCTCGAATTCGAGGGGTTTAAAAACGAAGCGGGAGCAAATGCTTTTACGCTTTCTCCTCAAAAATGGATAGAAAGCACAAATGCGATTGGGATTCTGTCAAAATCGGGTCGCTATGGCGGAACTTATGCTCATAAGGATATTGCATTCAAATTTGCAAGTTGGATTTCTGTTGAATTTGAATTGTATATTGTCAAAGAATTCCAACGCCTCAAAGAAGAAGAACAAAAACAACTCGGTTGGTCGGCAAAGCGAGAATTGGCGAAAATCAATTACCACATTCATACCGCAGCAATCAAGCAAAACCTTATTCCGCCTGAGCTTACGCCACAACAAACTTCCATAATCTATGCCAACGAAGCCGATGTGCTGAATGTTGCGCTGTTTGGAATGACCGCAAAGCAATGGCGCGAAGCAAACACCGAACTCAAAGGCAACATTCGTGATTATGCCGGCATCAACGAACTGATATGCTTATCGAACATGGAGAACATTAATGCAGTAATGATACAAGAAAACATTATCCAGAGCGAAAGACTTATAAAACTCAACCAAATAGCCATTCAACAAATGCGGGTTTTGCAAGGAGTGGAAAGTAGACGTTTGTTAAAATAACAATACTATTATAATTATTGGTGTAATAGACAGAGGTCGGCATTTTTTTTGTTCTGCCTTTCAGGCAGTAGCAAGGAGTGTATGCTTTACTACCATAGACGAGCGTAGCGTTGCCTACGGCAGTTAGCGAACCATGCGAAGATCTTTGCAACCTTTGCGATAAAAAAATCAATTACCACATTCATACCTGCTGCTATTAAGCAAAACCTTATTCTGCCGGAACTTCCCCTTATCAAAAGTAACGAGGGCATGTCGTTTTGGACACACCCTCGTTTTTGATTTTAGAATTTTTAATAGACTTTGGGTACCAATTCAAAGAAGCCGCTGATTTCCTGTTGATCAATTGCTTGGCGAACATTAAATCGTTTCACTTGATCTTCATAACCACTTTTAGTTACCTTTATTTCAATCGTTACATCACGTGAATTTTCGTAGGTAAGTCCTAAAATATTAAACGAGCGAGTTTCTTCGTAGGGGGTACTTGTCAGATACAGTTCGTTTGTGTTTTTGACAACAGCCGGTATGCTGGAAATGACTCTCCAAAAGATTCGTGCTCCGCGAGGATCCGAATCGAAGTACCAACGAATAATCGTTCTTTCCAATTCCGTATCGCCGGGGGTGTCGCGAGTAACCATATTTTGCGCCTCGCCGGCTTTAATGGTGGGATCGGCGATGTATGATTTGACTTCGGCGATACTTGGTTTGAATTCATAGAATACATCAGGATTTGCATATTTCCAAAATGCACCGGTACCAAGGTCAATTAATCCACCAGGGATACCACCCAGAAGAATATTACCGATAACTACCGGATTGAATGACCCATTAACTTTGACTTCTCCATCTTCATACCCTTGTTTTTGAAGGGTAATAGTTGCCACTTTTTTCCGTGGAACTTTAACTTCAGCGGGAGTTATCACTCGCTTATCTTCTCCATTTACAAACACTCTTGCTCCTGATGGTATTGAAGAGATCGACATTGCCTGTTTACTGCCGGAAAGAATTGTTGCGCATGAATTAAAAGTCATTGCTGTTATAATGCCCACAATTCCTATAAAAAGTAATCGTTTCATTTTTTTTTAGTTGTTTTACGTCCACTCCTTAAGCAGACATTAAGTTAAAATAAAAGCTAATCGATTGTCCCTGATTATTTTGGATATACACATAAAAAAAGCGCGGACAAAACTCAATTTATCTGCGCTACGAGGATCTGGACTTCCTAAACAACCAAATAACGAGTAAAGTCCACGCCTGAGGTGTGAACGTTTACACCTATTTCTTGGTTGTTTTTTGAAATTGTCCAGATTTCGTAAACGCAAGAATACAAGCTAAACGCTTTTTCCAAAATATCTTAAAATGTGTACATCAACACACGTTTTTTAATCCATAATCATTTATATTTAAAGGTTACATTCAAATCACTATAAGTTTATGACAATTGCAAAGTTAGATATTTTTTAATAAAATACAATTTTTATGCAATTTTTGAAAATAATTACTCTCCAATGGTGTAATTATGCTTGCAAAATTCACTTCCGTTGTCGTAATTGAAAACTCCCTCCACCCATTTTTGGCACAAAAAAGACAAAAACATAAAAAAATCGAAAAAAAACCTACGTCTAAATGAAAAAGGAAATAAATTGTCGATATGAAATAAAAGAATTTTTATGAAAACGTCCAAAACATTCATTAAATCACACATTTCAAGTTGCTTATCGTCGACAATACTTGGAAGATTGTCGACAGCATTCACAAGATTGTCGACAGCATTTATAAGATTGTCGACAGCATTCACAAGATTGTCGACAGCATTCATAAGATTGTCGACAGTATTCGTAAGATTGTCGACAGCATTCATAAGATTGTCGACAACATTCGTAAGATTGTCGACATCATTCGTAAGATTGTCGACAATCATGCAACTATCTAACACACAAAGAAAGTCGGTAAAAATCAATTGTATAATTATTTAAATTTTTTTATTATGAATAATAAAGACTTTGTACCAAAGAAAGACACTGAATTCAACATTTTTCAGAAAGGTGTAATGACCCCTGTAAAAGCCATAGTCCCGTACCGGTACCGACAAGCCGGCTGGTTACTAAACTGCGCTTCCTACGGCAGCCGGATACGCCATTATATATAGTTTCCGTCTATTATGCTTATTTTGAAACAAATTAACACATCCTTCCGTTCAACAAAAATTAACATTTGAATTGGATGGAAAGAAATATTATACTTGTTGCGACAGCAATTATTTTGCTTTATTCATGTAAAGATAAAGTTCGTAGAGAGGAAGTGATTGTGGATATGCAGCCTGTTGCCACCGAGCAAGTTGAAATATATGGCGAATATGTCGGTAGGATTAGAGCTATGAGTTTTGTTGAAGTCAGGGCGAGGGTAGAAGGCTACCTTGAAAAGATGCTTTTTGAAGAAGGTAAGCGAGTGGAACAAAACAAACCTTTATTCATGATTGACCAAACCGTGTATAAAGCTAAGCGCGACAGGGCTGCCGCACAATTGCAAAAGGATTTGGCACAGGAAGCAAAGACTAAACGCGATGTTGAGCGTTTGCGACCTTTATACGAGCAACATGCCGCAAGTCAGTTGGACTTGGATAATGCGGTTGCTGCCTATGAAAGTGCTCATGCAAATGTGGCAATGAGCCGTGCAGACCTTGCTCAGGCTGATTTGGAATTGAGCTACACGGTGGTGAAATCACCGACTTCCGGCTATATAGGCGAAAGGACGGTGGACGTTGGTGCTTTGGTGGGTCCGGGTTCAAAATCGTTGCTCGCCACAATTGTCAAAAGCGACACGGTGTTGGTTGATTTCAGCTTGACGGCTTTGGATTATTTGCGCAGTCAGGAAAGAGATGTGCGATTGGGAGAGCAGGACACCAATCGTTCATGGCAACCTACGGTGAGCGTAACACTTGCCGATAATTCGGTTTATCCTATGCAAGGAATTGTGGACTTTGCCGATCCGCAAGTGGATCCTCAAACAGGCACATTCGGAGTGCGTGCCGCCCTTCCTAATCCTGATCAAAAACTATTGCCCGGACAGTTTACAAGGGTTAAACTGCTGCTTGATGTGCGTGAAAATGCTGTGGTTATACCGATAAGAGCTTTGGTGGTGGAAAAGGGTGGTGCCTATGTTTATGTGGTGCATGCCGACAGCACAGCCGAAAGGCGTTTCATCGAAATAGGTCCTGAGGTAAACAATAAAGTTGTGGTGGAAAGAGGACTTAGTGAAGGCGAAATAATAGTAACGGAAGGTTATCATAAACTTTCTCCCGGAGTGTTTGCTATTCAGGCAAAGAAAGAAGATGAACAAGCAAATTGATAGCCGATGAAGCCTTCATTTTTCATTGATAGACCGATTTTTTCATCGGTAATTTCTATTCTGATAGTTTTGATAGGTGTGATTGCAATGTATATGTTGCCGGTGGATCAATATCCGCAGATAACTCCGCCTGTTGTAAAAGTTTCGGCTTCATATCCGGGCGCAAGTGCCATGACTGTTGCCCAAGCTGTGGCAACTCCCATAGAGCAGGAACTTAACGGAACGCCGGGGATGTTATACATGGAGTCGAATTCTTCTAACACCGGCGGACTTTCCGTGAATATAACTTTTGACATTTCTACCGATCCGGCTTTGGCTGCCGTTGAGGTACAAAATAGAGTGAAACTTGCAGAATCACGCTTGCCGGCAGAAGTGGTGCAAAACGGTGTGTCCGTTGAACAGCAATCACTCAGTCAGTTGATGACCATCTGTCTGAAATCTTCCGTTGAACGTTTTGATGAGGTTTATTTGAGCAATTACGCAACTATCAATGTTTTGGATATACTTCGTCGTTTGCCGGGTGTGGGACGTGTTTCAAACATCGGTAGTCGCTACTACGGTATGGATATTTGGGTAATGCCCGACCGTATGGCTAATTTCGGCTTGACGGTGAAGGATATACAAGATGCTTTAAAGGATCAAAACCGTGAATCGGCAGCCGGAGTTTTAGGTCAGCAACCTATGACGGGCATTGATATAACGATCCCGATTGCAACTAAGGGACGACTTTCTACGGTTCAGGAATTTGAAGAGATAGTTGTGAAAGTAAAGTCCGACGGCTCGATTATTCGACTGAAAGATGTGGCAAGAGTTGCGCTCGAAGCATCTTCTTATTCTACGGAAAGCGGTATCAACGGTGAAAATGCGGCAGTGTTGGGCATCTATATGTTGCCCGGTGCGAACGCTTTGGAGGTGGCAACTAATGTGAAAACGGCTATGGAAGAAATCAGCCGCAATATGCCGGAAGGAATTTTCTATGAGGTACCTTTTGATATAACCACTTATATTTCCGAATCGGTTCACGAGGTGTATAAAACGCTTTTTGAAGCTTTGTTTCTCGTGATACTTGTGGTGTTTCTTTCACTTCAAAATTGGCGGGCATCGGTTGTACCGCTCGTAGCGGTTCCCATTTCGCTTATAGGTACTTTCGGAGCGATGTATGTGCTTGGTTTTTCTTTGAACATGCTAACGCTGTTGGGGCTTGTGCTCGCAATCGGTATAGTTGTGGACGATGCTATTGTTGTGGTGGAAGCTGTGGAAAATTATATGGAAAAGGACAGACTTTCGCCTCGTGAGGCAACGAAAAAAGCAATGAACGGTTTGAGCGGTGCTTTGATAGCAACTTCTTTGGTGCTGGTGGCTGTTTTTGTTCCCGTTAGTTTTCTCGGTGGTATCACCGGCATGCTTTATCGGCAGTTTGCAATCACAATAGCGGTGTCGGTACTGATTTCTACCGTTGTGGCACTCACTTTAAGTCCTGCCATGTGTGCCGTTATTTTGCGACCGTCAAAAAGTGAAAATAAAAAAGTATGGCTATTTCGTAAAATAAACGAATGGCTGAATGTAGGCAACACAAAATATCTCAAAATAATAGAATTAGCTGTTGTAAGGCATAAAAGAGTGCTTGCCGGTTTTGGGATTTTATTGATAGCAATTTTCGTTATGAACAAAATTGTGCCGAGCAGTTTCCTACCCGAAGAAGATCAAGGTTATTTCAGCGTGGAACTTGAATTGCCGGAAGGTGCAACTCTCGACCGCACGAGAGTCGTTGCCGACAGAGCAATTGCATATCTTACGAAGCATAAAGCCGTTGAATATGTTCTAAACGTTACGGGAAGCAGCAATCGCGTAGGCACCAATCAAGCCCGTGCTTTGCTTACCGTTATACTCAAACCTTGGGATGAGCGTGGAATGAAGATTCAAAAAGTTATGGATGATGTGAAAAAAGAGTTCTACAACTATCCGGAAGCCAAAGTTTATCTTTCCACGCCTCCGGTGGTGCCGGGTCTCGGCTCGTCGGGAGGTTTTGAAATGCAAGTGGAAGCACGCGGAGATGCAAGCTATGCACAATTGTTTAAATCAGTGGATACTTTGTTTTATCATGCTTCTCGTGATAAAAAATTGTCGGGAATGTCGTCTTCTTTGCAGTCGGAAATTCCGCAATTATATTTCGATGTGGATAGAGACAAAGCCAAATTGCTGGGCATACCGCTTGCCGATATTTATTCCACAATGAAAGCCTACACCGGTTCTGTATATGTGAATGATTTTAATATGTTTAATCGTATTTATAGGGTGTACATACAGGCAGATGCACCGTTTAGAGCACGCCCCGACAATCTTAATTTCTACTTTGTGAGATCATCTTCCGGAGAAATGATTAACCTGACGGCTTTGGGGAATGCCGAGTATAGCACTGGTCCGGGGAATATACGTCGTTTTAATATGTTTAACACGGCTGTTGTAAGAGGTAATGCGGCTTCCGGTTACAGTTCGGGAGAGGCAATGGATAGAATCGAAGAATTGGCTACCGAACTTTTACCTGAAAATATAGGCATAGAGTGGAGCGGACTTTCCTATCAGGAAAAAAACGCAGAAGGGCAATTGGGAATAGTATTGTTGCTCGTTTTATCGTTTGTGTTTTTATTTCTCGCTGCTTTGTATGAAAGTTGGTTGATACCGGCTGCGGTGCTGCTTTCGTTGCCTGTTGCTGCTTTGGGTGCCTATTTGGGTATCGGAGTGTTCGGACTTGAAAATGATGTTTATTTTCAAATAGGCTTGGTAACTTTGGTGGGTTTGGCGGCAAAGAATGCAATATTAATTGTGGAATTTGCAAAAGTTGACATGGAAAACGGAGCAAGTGCATTGGATGCGGCTTTAAATGCAGCGAGACAACGTTTCCGACCGATATTGATGACGTCTTTGGCTTTTATTCTCGGCTTATTACCGTTGGTGTTGGCAGCAGGACCGGGTTCGGCAAGTAGGCATTCGCTCGGTACGGGAGTTTTCTTCGGAATGTTGGCTGCCGTAACGGCAGGAATTGTTATGGTTCCGTTCTTCTTTGTGATAATCAATAAAGCAAAGCAAAAATTTTCGGATAAGCTAAGAGATTTACTACATAAATACGAACTCTAATGAAAGCGAACTCAATCATATATGTTCTAATATTAAGCTTTGCTTTTGTTTCATGCAAGGTGGGTAGTAAATACGGCAAGCATGAAATGAATTTACCTGCTTCGCTTGACACTGCTTCGCAACAAGGTTTGATTTCGATAGGAGAATTGCAATGGAAAGATGTTTTTCGCGATAGTGTGTTGCAACTGATGATTTCCGAATCACTCACGTTGAATAAGGATATGTTGATAGCTGTAGCTAAGGTTAAAGAAGCAAAAGCTATGCAACGCACAACGAGAGCCGACATTTTTCCGAGTGTGGGAGCAAAACTTGCCGGTGAAAGGGAGTATGCCGTCTCAGGAAGTAACACTTTTGAAGCGAAAGCATTGTTGTCGTGGGAAGTGGATTTATGGGGCAAATTGCGTTGGGCGGATCAGGCTGCGCTTGCAGCTTACATGCAAACAGTTGAGGGAGTTAATGCCTTACGTCTCACGCTTATTGCAGACGTTGTTTCCGCTTATTTTGAATTGATTGCTTTGGACGGAGAGTTGAGCATTGTAAAACAGACTCTTGAAGCACAGCGTAAAAGCATGGAGTTGGTGAGACTGCGTTTTGAGGGAGGTATCACGTCTGAAACCGTTCTACGACAATCGCAGGTGGAGCTTGCTAAAACCGAAAATCTTCTACCTACTTTGGAACGTTCAATTCGCTTGAAAGAGAATGAACTTAGTTTACTAATAGGGAAATATCCCCACAAGATTGTGAGAAATGCGGATATTCGTTTTCAAACTTCTTTGGATACTTTGCCTGTGGGCTTACCTTCGGAACTATTGGAAAGGCGTCCCGATATTCGTCAGGCGGATTATCAACTTCGTGAAGCTAATGCCGAAATAGGTGTTGCCTACGCTTCTATGTTTCCAAGCATTAGTCTCACGGGTCAATACGGTTTTGAAAGCTCCGAACTCTCGGATTTACTTTCCGGCAATTACTTCGATATAGCCGGTCAACTATTGGCACCGATTTTCAATGCCGGTAAAAATCGTGCGCGTTTACGTGCTAAAAAAGCTGTTTTTGAACAAAAAGTTTACGCCTACGAAAAGACCGTATTGACGGCGTTTAAGGAAGTTAACGATGCTTTACTTTCCCTACGAAAGACAAAGGAAATCAAAAAGTCTTATTTCGATTTGCAATCTTCCGCAAGTGTCTATTTGGAGTTGGCTAAATTACAATATATCAACGGAGTAATTGATTATCTTGATGTGCTTGATGCGCAGCGTGTTTATTTTGACGCTCGCACCGGTTATAATAATGCTGCTCGCGATGAACTTTTAGACCTTGTCATGCTCTACAAATCACTTGGCGGAGGTTGGAAATGAAATAAAATTATATTATTGAAACCTTTTAAGTCGGAATATAGTAAAAAGTAGAAATTTAATAAAATAAAATCATGGAACACAATGTAATACACGTAGCATCAAAGAATGCTTTTGTTATCGAAGAAAACGGTCATCAGGCTTATGTTTTATACAAAATCTTCGGAGACGTAATGGATATTCAGCACACAATTGTGCCGGAAGAATTACAAAACAGCGGAGTCGGTTCGGCTTTGGTGAAAGCAGCTTTGGAATTTAGTGAAAAATCAGGTTTGAAAGTGGAGCCTTCTTGTCCTTTTGCTCGTGCCTACATGGCAAGACATAAAGAGTATCAGCATTTGATGGCTTAATCCAAAAATAAAACCGGTAGTTACCATAACAGCTACCGGTTTTGTTTTTTAATACACTACCTTAATTAAATAGGTGAATTTTTGTATAAACTTGCATAGTTGTTAGGGGTGCTGCTATACTCGTCGGCAAATTCTTCAATTTCACGACTTTTTGCAAAATCCGTTTGCGCACCTTCAATATCGCCCATATTCTCCTTAACTTCTCCTCGCATAGCCCAAATAATGTAGGATTCGGGATTGGTGTCTAAAGCTTCTGTGAGAAATTCTACGGCTTCCTGCGCTTTGCCGTTTTCCATTAAAGCACGTCCTTTTTCGGCATAAGCCTGTTCATTAAAAGGATTTATTTCAATCACGCGGTCATAATCAATCAATGCTTCTTTTATTTTGTCCTTAGCTTTGTGGATTTTTGCACGCAGCAACATCGCATTTTCATTTTCGGGAGATATTTTTAGAATCTTGGTTATATCTGCCGACACGCGGTTATGGTGTTCTTTGCGTTCAAAGTTTATTTCGGATCTCATCAGATAAGCATTGATACATTCGGGAGCAATTTCAATGACATTTGTAAGATGCACGACAGCTTCTTCCGTTTGATTCAGATCTCTGTAAGCCTGTGCAAGCATCAAATAACTTTTGGTCGTTTCCGGTTCCAATGCGATAGCGTTTTTACAGTCAGCGATGGTTTCTTCATATTCTTTAAGTTGCAGGAAAAGTTCTGCACGATTGATATAGTTTAAAGCATTGTCAGGCTCCATACCGATTAGTTTGGAGTAGATACTTATTGCATCTTCTTTGAAATCCTCCGATTTGTAGGCAAGAGCAAGATAATTCAGCACTTCGCTGTCCTCCCTTATGTGTAAAGCCCTTTCAAAACACAGTACAGCATATTTTATTTTACCCATTTTCAGAGCTTTGATACCGTCGTATTTAAAGATGTCAAAGTTTTTTTTCAGATTTTTCTCGTTGATTATTTCTTCTGTTTTGTCTTTTTTACTAAAAAGAGAGGTGAAAAAATTTGCCATTATTACTCGTTTTTTATAGAGGTCTTATTTTTTTTGCGAAAATAGTAAAAATATTTATCTTTACGCCTCAATGAGTTTATTAATAATATGAATATAGATATGAAGAAAACGTTTGTTATGATTGCTTTGGCTGTTAGTATGGGAGCCTGTTGCTGTGATGAAAAAGTTGAAAATCCGTTTTTCACCGACTACACAACTCCTTTTGGAGTACCACCCTTTGAAGAGATTAAGTTAAAACACTATATGCCCGCCTTTGAACGGGGTATGGAAGAGCAAAATAAGGAGATTGAGGCTATTGTTTCAAATAAGTCTGCTGATTTTGAAAATACGATAGTGGCACTTGATCAATCCGGAAAGTTATTAAGGAAAGTAAGTTCTGTTCTTTATGGACAAAACTCCGCTAATACTTCCGATTCGATGCAGATGATAGTTAAGGAATTATCTCCTAAACTTTCAAAACACGATGATGATATTTATCTGAATGAGGCACTTTTTGCAAAAGTGAAGGAAGTATATGAAAAGAAAGATAAACTGAATTTGGATAAAGAACAGTCTAAACTTCTCGAAGAAACCTATAAAGATTTTGTGAGAAGCGGTGCTAATTTGGCTGCCGAAAAACAAACTCGTTTGAGAGAATTAAACAGTAGACTCTCTCTTTTGCAACTCACTTTCGGTCAAAACATGTTGAAGGAAACCAATGCCTTTAAATTGGTTGTTGACAAAGCCGAAGATTTGTCGGGACTTTCCGAAGCGCAGATTGCAACGGCAGCCGAAACTGCCAAAGCTGCCGGAATGGAAGGTAAATGGGTGTTCACGTTGCATAATCCGAGCATAATGCCGTTTTTGCAATATTCCGACAAACGTGATTTGAGAGAAAAAATATTTAATGCTTATATAAATAGAGGTAACAACAATAACGAGAATGACAATAAAGCTGTTGTTAAGGAGTTGGTTACTCTGCGTTTGGAAAAGGCGAAACTCATGGGATATGAAGATTATGCCGCATTTGTTTTGGAAGAACGCATGGCAAAGAATGCCGATAATGTTTATAAACTTCTATACGACGTGTGGACGCCTGCATTAGTGCAAACAAAGAAGGAACTTGCCGAGATGACGAAATTGATGCCCAAAGCGGAAGGTACATTAAAAGGTTGGGATTGGAGTTATTACAGTGATAAGGTGAAAGGTAGCAAGTTTAATTTTGATGAAAACGAATTGCGTCCTTATTTGAAGTTGGAAAATGTGCGTGAAGGGATGTTTTATGTTGCCAACAAATTGTATGGCATAACGTTCACTCAACTTTCAAATATTCCTCTGCCTCATCCCGAAGCAACGGCTTTTGAGTGCAAGGATAAAGACGGCACTCATCTCGGAGTGCTCTACTTTGACTTCTTCCCGAGAGAAAGCAAGAGAGGCGGTGCATGGTGCGGCACTTATCGTTCACAAACTTACAAAGACGGAGTGCGCTTGGCACCGGTGGTAACCATAGTTTGTAATTTCACTAAGCCTTCCGGTGATAAACCGGCACTTTTGAATGCCGACGAAGCAGAAACCATGTTTCATGAATTCGGTCATGCTTTGCACAATTTATTTAAGGATGTTCATTACTACGGTGTTTCCGGTGTTCCGCGTGATTTTGTGGAACTACCTTCGCAGATTATGGAGCATTGGGTGTTCCAACCGGAAGTATTGAAAGTGTATGCCAAACATTATCAGACCGGCGAGGTTATACCTGCCGAACTACTCAAAAAATTGGATGCAAGTTCTAAATTCGGTCAAGGTTTTGCCACTTCGGAATATGTGGAAGCTTCCGTATTGGATATGGATTTACATGTGTTGAAGTCAATACCTGCAGATTTTAATGTATTGACTTTTGAAAACGATGTGATGAAGAAAATGGGAGCATTGAGCCAGATACCGCCTCGCTACCGTTCAACGTATTTCAACCACACAATGGGTGGAGGCTACACAGCCGGTTACTACAGTTATTTGTGGTCGGAAGTTCTTGATTGCGATGCTTTTGAGGCTTTTGTCGAAACAGGTAATATTTTTGATCCCGCCACAGCCGATAAATTCCGTAAGTATATTCTAACTCCGGGAGGTATTGATGATGCCGAAACGATGTATGTTAACTTCCGTGGCAAGGAAGCCGGTATCGATCCGCTGTTAAAGAACAGGGGATTGAAGTAAAATACTAAAATTGAGATATTAGTGTTAGTAAATATTAGCCGCCCCGTCCCCTAAGATATTATTTGAAGGAGACGGGGCTATTTTTAACCATAAAATTTAAAGCTATGAAATTTGTTGATCCTTCGGAACTGATTGTTAACAATGACGGTAGTATATTTCATCTTCATTTATTGCCGGAAGAATTGGCTGACACGGTAATTTTAGTCGGTGATCCCAACAGAGTTGCCACAGTTGCAGCCTATTTTGATAAAATCGAGATACAAAAGAATAATAGAGAATTTTTCACTTGCACCGGTATCTACAAGGGAAAGAGGATGACGGTGCTTTCCACCGGCATAGGCACAGATAATATCGACATCGTTTTGACGGAGTTAGATGCTTTGGCAAATATTGATTTGAAGAAGCGCATGCCGAAAGAGGGACACCGTAAGTTGCGCATTGTCAGGCTGGGCACCAGCGGTTCCGTCCAACCGGATATTGAGTTGGGCGTTATGGTGAGTGCTCATATAAGCGTTGGTTTTGACGGTTTGTTAAGTTTTTATGCCGGACGTAATGAAGTGTCGTTAAAGGATTATGAGGAGGCTTTCGTTAGACATACCAACTATAATCCGCTTTGTGCACGACCTTATTTTGTGGAAAATTCACGTGAATTGATAGAGCTTTTTGCCGATGCAACGCTTGAAGGTATAACAATTTCCACTCCGGGGTTCTATGGTCCTCAGGGGCGTTCTTTGCGTCTTCCTCTCGCAGATCCTCAACTTAATGACAAGATTGAAACCTTTCGTCATAACGGTAAACGCTTAACAAATTTTGAAATGGAAAGTTCTGCGGTTGCCGGATTATCCCGATTGTTGGGACATGATTCGTTGACAATATGCACAATCATAGATAATAGATTTATGAAGTCAATGAATGTGGATTATAAAAAGTCTATTGCCATGATGATCGAAATGGCATTGGAAAAGTTGTAGGGGCGTATGGCATACGCCCGAAAAATCAACAATGGATTGAAATACCCCAACAATGTCGCTAACCCTCGTAGGGGCAACCCTTGTGGTTGCCCTATTGTTATTTGGGACAACCATATCATTTTGGGCAACCACAAGGGTTGCCCCTACGATTGACAATGGGTTTAAACCCATTGTTATTGTATGCCATACGCCCGTACATTACAGGCGTTGCGGGTATTATATTGTGGGGCGTGAAAATTTTTCTAACATTATTTTGCGGATATTAAAAATTATTTTTTTACATTTGCATCGCAATAGTTTCCTTGCAAAAACCATGGTTAATTTCGCCTCTTTTTTTCCCTTTTTCGGTCTCTTCCGTTTTCATTTTGGTATGATGTAATTGTTTAAAAATATTGCAGTTAGCCTCTTTTTGCAAACAACCCTATTTCATTGATTTTCATCGATTTTTGGGGCTAAAAAACCCATGGATTTCGAAATTTTTTAATTTGTGGCTGTATCCTGTTGAGCACAAATGTTTTAGCTAATAATGTGAGGTTCAATTCAAAGCCGTCTGTTTTTTTAAGCGGCGACACTGTAATGATTTCATTTTCATTGTCTTGGGATCATGCTTGGCGAGATGACTTTAATTGGGACGCAGTTTGGGTTTTTGGGAAGTATACAGTGGGTATGGAGGACACTTGGCACCACCTAAAGCTCTTACCCTCAGGATATTTAGCACCTTCGGACTTCACTTATGACGTGGGAAAGACAGATGCTTCGCGTGCGGGCGGAGTCTTCCTTATGCGTGCTGATCAAGGCAGTGGAAACGTTAATAATCAGACGTTTACAATCAAAACAATGCGTTCCGATTTTGGTAATATTGCCGACACAAGTATTGCAAACAATGACGTTTTCCTTTCTCTTTCTGCCGTTGAAATGGTGTACATTCCTTACGGGGGCTATTATTTGGGCGACGGAGCAACTCAAAATCGTTTGGGCAGCAATAACGGCGGAATGATTGCTGTGAACAGCGAAGATGCTCTGAATGTTTATCCTATTACAGCCGGAAGTGAGGGTGCAGCGAAAAGTTTACCTGCCACGTATCCCAAAGGCTACAAGGGTTTCTACTGTATGAAATATGAAGTGAGTCAGGAACAGTACGTAAGTTTTCTCAACAATTTGACAAGAACGCAGCAAAAGGCTCGTATCGGAAATAATCTTGATGAATTAAAGGTAGGAGAGTACGTTTTCGGCGATAAATCGCAGCCAAGTTATAGAAACGGTATTTGCGTGCTTGCGAATGCTTCCGATAAGCCGGCAGTTTTCGGTTGTAATCTTAATCCTGCTGCACCTTACTTTGGCGAGGACGACGGTAAGTGTATTGCTTGTAATTATCTCACGCCTGCTGATATGTTGGCTTATTGCGACTGGGCATGTTTGCGTCCGATGAGCGAGCTGGAATATGAAAAGGCTTGCCGCAGACCTTATCCTCAACCGGCACTCGGAGGAGAGTTCGTTTGGAACTCTGCGAGCGGCGTTAGCAGTTTGAGCGGAGCGGGTTCCCTGCTCAACGCCGGAAGAATCAATGAGAAGCCATCTTTGGCTGCAACTAACGTCAATTATAATAATGGTAGTCTGGGACCTGTTCGCAGTGCGAGTTTCGGCACTTCAAGTTCGACACAAGCGCAGGCAGGGGCATCGTTTTGGGGTTTGATGGAGATGAGCGGTAATGTGGCAGAGCTTTGCTATTCCGTTGATGCTACAACTTTTAATACTTCCGATATATATGCTTCTCATGGTAACGGCGCAATAAACGCAAACGGAACAAGCGACATTGCCGCAAGTGTTTGGGCAAACACAGCCGCTTCTTTTATTGCTAAGGGCGGAAGTTTTGCAAGTGGAAACACAGATGAGTTAATGATTTCGGACAGGACGAGAGCTACGGTTACCGACACAAGGGATAGCACAATGGGCTTTCGAGCCGTTCACACGTTTGGCAGCAGTAGTGCGGTGGTAAATCCGGGCATAATTAAAGTTTCTGCGATAAGTTGTCCTGATGCAGCGATAATAGTTTCCGACAGCGTGCAGGGAAGCGCAACGTGGAATGGAGCTGTGGTGAGTACGAAAGTAAGCTATCTTTGGTATGTTCAAAAAGGAGCATCTACTACTTGGGAATTGATACCGAATGAAACTTCGGAGTCTGTAAGCTACATTCAGGGAAGTTTTAGCGGAGCAAGTTTGGCATTGAAGTTTAAGCGCAAAGCTATCACGGCATTGGGCGAAGCTTCGGTAACTGTTACAACAACCATACCTAATCTTACAATTTCGTTTAGTCCGGTAAGCAGTACACTTAAGTCTTGTGATGTAAATTTAATTACTGCGAGTGTCCCTTACACATCCGGTACATCAACTTACAGTTGGATAACAGAAACGGGCACTAAAACGGGAGCAAGTTATACTCCTGTTTACGGAGATTTCAGGGACGGTAATTTAACTAATGGCAATAAAACAGTTGAGTGCAATGTCGCAATGAGTGGCTGTCGCAATAGTGCTAATCTAAGTGTTACGGTTATTGCTGTTGAAACCGGAACTCCAATTAATTTCACCTGCGGCAATAACTTTACGGACATCAGGAACAGTCAGATTTATCCTACGGTAAAGATAGGCAGTCAGTGTTGGATGAGGAAGAATATGAACATAGGTGCACGTATAAACGGTGGCAATTTAACAGCTCATAAAACAGCGGGTATTCAAAAGATATGTAATAATAATGATGAAAATAATTGCACTACTTACGGCGGTCTTTACAGTTGGGCGGAGGTAGTTAATGGAGAAAATGTGGCTTTGGGAAATATCAATAGTGCTACCGACTTTAATAGGAAGTGCACATTTGACGGTAGCAGGCACACACAGGGTATTTGTCCTGATGGTTGGCATGTTCCAAGCGATGCAGAGGCTACAATATTAGCAAATTATGTAGGATGGACTAAAAATAGTTTAAATGGAAGTGGTTGGCAAGGACTTTATGGTGGTGAATGGAATGAAATTTTTTGCTGCATAGGTGCATGGGGAGCCGTGTGGTCATCATCAAATTATGGTTCTTACAGTGCGTGGCAGCAGCTAAGTATAGGTTCTTCAGAAACTAATGTCTTACGACAAACATTTCCTAAGTCGAAAGGTAATGCTGTCCGTTGTCTTTTAAATTAGGTCAATGATTGAAAAATTGAGTTATAAATTTATGTCGGCGAGCAGCTCACTTATACAATTCAAGGATTCGCTTGTACAATTGAGCGTTCCGCTTGTACAATTCAAAGACTCGCTTGCACAATTGAGTGGCTCGCTTGTACAATTCAAAGATTCGCTTGCACAATTGAGTGTTCCGCTTGTACAATTCAAAGACTCACTTGTGCAATTGAGTGGCTCGCTTGTACAATTCAAAGACTCACTTGTACAATTGAAAGTTCGGCGAAATATCCAAAGAGTATTTCAAACTCGCCCGAAGATTGGGCGGAATTTTATATAAACCACTAATAGTTAATATTATGAGTACAATGGATTTTATTCCGGGCGCAGATGCCCAATTCAACACTTTCCAGAGTGTTGTTGTAAATTCAGTTGAAAAGAATGCGGAATTGTGGCTTATCCCCGCAGATGTTGTTACGGATGTGGCAGCACTTCGAGCCAAGTGGGAATCGGCATATTCCGTAGTAGAGAACCCGGCAACGAAGACAAGCGTAGCCGTACAGGCGAAGAATTCCGCCCGTAATGAGTATGAGAAGCAATTACGCATGTTGCTAAAATCTTACATCACCTACAATCCCAAAGTGAGCGATGAGGATAAAATGGCTATGGGCTTGCCGTTGCACAAAACCACTCGCACGCCTGTACCCGTACCTGATACAGTTCCCGACGTAACGGAGATAGACCGCAATATGATACGTTGCATCACGCTTTATTTCCGCGATTCGGGTAGCGACCATCGCGCCAAACCTGCGGGTGTTCAGGGAGCAGTGGTAAAGTGGATATTGAGCGATACGCCACCAAGCGGCATAGACGTGTTCACTCATTCCGCCTTAGACACCAAGTCGCCCATAACGTTGGAGTTCACGGAGCAGGAGCGCGGTAAGGTTGTCTATTTTGCCCTCGCTTGGCAAAACACCAAAGGCGAGATGGGACATTTCGGCGAGATACAAAGCAGCATAGTGCCGTAGGGGCAACCCTTGTGGTTGCCCCTACGAGGGGAAATACCATGAAAATGGTTGGGCGTATGGTATAACGCCTCTGATGAGGTAGCAACAGGCAGATGGACTTTTGTCCGAGCGGATTAAACTTTTTTAGTAAGTGTTTGAGGTTTATGAAGCAAGAACAATGTTCATCTGCTTTTTTGTGGGCGGTAATTCCGTAGGGGCGTTGCATGCAACGCCCAAAAACAATGAAAATATGCACAGCACATGGGCGTTGCATGCAACGCCCCTACATCCTGAGAGATTGCGAACATGTTTGGAGGAGCTGCCGGCTTGTCGGCTGGCAGGTTAAACCAATAACAATTCCGTAGATAATGATTAAATTTTAAATTAGTATCTTTGTAATTCAAATCAAGAATGTTTAAAATATGAATTCTATTGTTGGAGTAAACGTACAATCGGAAATCGGGAAATTGCAAGGAGTAATTATACACACTCCGGGTGAGGAAGTAGAAAATATGA
>JAISHE010000057.1 GCA_031262745.1 Culturomica sp.
GGGCTATCCATGGGCGATGGAACTTCCGTAGCCAAAGAAGCAAGCGATATTACTATTTTGGATAACTCGTTCAGCAGTATTTCCCGTGCCGTTTTGTGGGGGCGTTCGTTGTATCAAAACATTCAACGCTTCATTTTGTTCCAATTAACAATCAATGTTGCAGCCTGTTTGATTGTGTTGATTGGTGCGTTTTTAGGAACCGAATCGCCGCTTACCGTTACGCAAATGCTTTGGGTAAACCTGATTATGGATACCTTTGCAGCGTTAGCGTTGGCTTCGCTTCCGCCTAATCCGAAAGTAATGAATGACAAACCGCGCAAAACGACCGACCATATCATTAATAAAGGAATGGCAAAAAGCATTTTGGGTGTCGGAATCTTCTTTGTGCTATTACTTTTCGGCTTGTTGCAATATTTCAAACATGCAGACATAACAGCACTCTCACAATTCAATCTTGTAGACTTTGGTAAAACTTTCTTCGATTTTAGTAAAGGTTCCGGACTTTCACCTTATGAACTTTCACTGTTCTTCACAATATTCGTAATGCTTCAATTCTGGAATATGTTTAATGCCAAAGCATTTATGACCGGCAAATCGGCATTTTCCTCATTGGGTAAAAGTGTAGGTTTTATCGGAGTAGCATGTATCATTCTTATCGGGCAATGGATAATTGTAACCTTTGGCGGTGGAATGTTCAATGTAGTTCCTTTGAGTCTCGAAGACTGGGGAATTATTATTGGCGGAACCTCTATTGTCCTGTGGATTGGCGAACTGATGCGGTTGTTCAAAAAATAAATTTTTTTAAGAGGCTGTCCAAAAAGAGGGAACCATAATTCAGCCCTTTTGGGGATAATTTAAGGTAGTAATGGAAGCGTCAGCAGGCTGGGAGTGCTTGGCTTGTTGTATGCGCTTCCTTATGCAATAGTTGGTTTAGTAAAATCAAGGAAAAAGCAGGAGAAGAATGCAACGCAAGAACTTATTGCTTTAAATGAACTCAAAGAAAAGGGTATTTTGTCTGAAGACGAGTTTCAAGCAAAAAAGACAGAGTTGTTAAAAGTGTAGCTTTTACACAATCGCTTATTGACGAAAAATGGCGAAATTTATGTTTTTCGTCAATAAGTTATATCTTTGCAAAAAAAAAATTTATGATAGCAAGAGAAATTTATTTGAAAAAACTTCGCCTACTAAAAGACCAAGATTTAATAAAGGTCATTACAGGTGTGCGCCGTTGCGGAAAATCAACGCTTTTAGATGCATTTCGTAATGAATTATTATCGTCAGGAGTTAGTCCCGAAAATATTATTTTCTTCAATTTTGAAGAACGAGAAAATATAAAATTCAGCGATTGGACTGCACTTTACGACGAAGTTTTATCAAAAACGAGTCCGAATAAAAAGAATTATGTTTTTCTTGACGAAGTGCAATTAATAACTGATTTTGAAAAACTTGTAGATAGTTTGTTCGTTAAGAAAAACATTGACCTTTATGTTACAGGCTCTAATGCTTATTTGTTGTCAAGTGAGTTAGCGACTTTGCTAACCGGTCGCTACATTGCAATCAACTTGCACCCATTTTCTTTTGCAGAATATACGCTCGCTTTTTCAGAAGAAAAGAATACTGACCGCCTATTTAGGCAGTTTATCAATAATTCTACTTTCCCCGAAGCCGTTAATCTTTCAAAAACAGCCCCGGAACTTGTAAATGATTACCTGCAATCAATTTATGATACGGTCATAAAAAAAGACATTATAAAACGGCATAAATTGCGGAAATTTGACAATTTACAGCGTATTATCGAATTTTTATTTAACTCTGTTGGCTCTTTGGTTTCGCCCACAAATATCGCCGAACAACTGAACAAAAATTCAGACAAAAAAATTTCGCACAATACTGTTATAAAACTAATTAGTTTTCTTACAGAGTCTTATATCCTTTATGCTGCACCACGATACGATATACGAGGCAAGGAATTATTATCAACCAACGAAAAATATTATATGGTTGATTTGGGTTTGAGAAATATTACCCAAACCAATAAATATGATGCGGATTTAGGGCATAAATTGGAAAATGTTGTTTACTTGGAACTTTTGCGGAGAGGTGGAAAGGTTTTTGTTGGCAAAAACAAAGATAAAGAAGTTGATTTTATTGTACAAAAGGCAAACAATGAACGAGAATATTATCAACTTGCCTACACTGTTAATGACGAAAAAACCTTTGAGCGAGAAGTTACGTCATTTAGAACGATAAGAGACAACTACCCAAAATATCTTTTGACACTTGATTATGATAATGTCGTTATTGAAGGAATACAAAAGAAAAATGTGATTGATTGGTTATTACAGCAATAAGGGAAAATATGGAGAAAAAATCCCCACAACTCCAAGCCGCAAACCGTTATACGAAATGGCATTTGAACTGCTTCCGGAGCAGTAAAGGCAAATATTTTTGTATAGGTTAAATTTATCCGTAATTATTTAAACTACGAAAACGAGTGTGCCATAAACGTTGTTATACTACAAAGATAAAAGGGAGCTAAGCGAAACACTTAACTCCCTTAATTATTTGTCGGGATGACAGGATTTGAACCTGCGACAACACGCCCCCCAGACGTGGACTCTACCGGGCTGAGCTACATCCCGAATTTGACGCTGCAAATTTATAAAATAATTATCAACACGCAAGCCATGTGTTTGAAAAAAACTTTGTTTGTAAAAAACGTGTACTTTGACTCTGATTAACGGAGTTGCGAGTTATCTTGATTTTTTTGAAAAAATTTCTGAAAACGGATTAAGGTTCGCTTTTTATATGTAATTTTACGAGTTGAAATTTAAAATGGGTATTTATGTCTAAAATTATCGCAATAGCTAATCAAAAAGGAGGAGTAGGAAAAACTACTACATCTGTAAATCTCGCTGCAAGTTTGGCTGTTTTGGAACAAAAAGTGTTGCTCGTAGATGCCGACCCACAGGGTAATGCCACTTCCGGCTTCGGTTACGATTTGAAAGAATTACAAGCCACAATATATGAATGTATAATAGACGGCAGGGATCCGAAAGAGGCAATTCTGCCCACCGAAATTGAAGGTTTGGAACTTTTACCGTCAAATATTGATTTGGTGGGTGCGGAATTGGAAATGCTTAACTTTGAAGAGAGAGAAAGGGTGCTTTCAAAGATATTGGACGGAATAAAAGATAAGTATGATTACGTTTTGATTGACTGTTCTCCTTCGCTCGGATTGATTACGGTGAATTCTTTGACGGCAGCTAATTCGGTGATGATACCGGTGCAATGCGAATACTTGGCACTGGAAGGTTTGGGTAAACTTTTGAATACTGTTAAGATAATCCAAAAACGTTTGAATACCGATTTGGAAATAGAAGGTTTTGTGTTAACAATGTACGACTCGCGTTTGCGACTTTCAAATCAGGTGGCAGACGAAGTGAAGAAACATTTTGAAGATATGGTTTTTGAAACTATTGTTCAGCGTAATACTAAATTGGCAGAAGCACCGAGTCATGGGCAACCGGCAATTTTATATGATGCCGAATGCAGAGGCTCAGTTAATTACCTGAATTTGGCAAAAGAGTTGTTAGACAGAAATATGAATAAGAATTAAGTATATGGCAAAAAAGAGTGCATTGGGAAAAGGTTTAAGTGCATTGATTGAAGATGCCGACGACGTAAGCCCGAAAGAGCATAAAAAATCAGTGGCAGCAATTCAGGAACTTAGCCTTGACAAGATAGTTCCCAATCCTTATCAGCCACGTACGGAATTTGATGAAGAAACGCTTAAAGAATTGGCAACTTCAATCAATTCCATCGGTATAGTGCAGCCAATCACAGTTAGAGAAACCGTTAACGGTAGATATGAGATTATTGCCGGAGAACGCCGTTTCAGAGCTTCCAAATTAGCCGGTCTCACAACAATTCCTGCTTACATCCGCAAGACTGACGATGATAATATTCTGGAAATGGCTTTGATAGAAAACATTCAACGTGAGGATTTGAATGCTATCGAAGTGGCAATTTCTTATCAACGTTTGCTTGATGAATGCGATTTAACGCAGGATCAACTTAGCGAGCGAGTAGGAAAGAAAAGGGCTACTATATCCAATTATTTGCGATTACTTAAACTTCCCGCACAAATTCAACTTGCCATACGCGATAAAAAAATCTCGATGGGACACGCCAGAGCCATAATAAGCGTGGAAGAACCCGATGTTCAGTTTATGATCTTTGAACAAATATTGAAATACGATTTCTCGGTTAGAAAAGTGGAAGAAATTGTCAGAGAACTTGCAAATCCCACGCCGGAGGAAATTGAAGAAGTAATGAGCAAAGAGGAAAATAAACCTAAAAAGAAAAACGACGAGATTGGCGATTATATTGAATTACAAAAGCATCTTTCACGCCGTTTCAACACAAAAGTGGAACTAAAAAGAAATGCGGAAGGAAAGGGTAAAATCGTAATTCCTTTCCGTTCCGATGCCGAACTTGAAACTATTATCGGTTTGTTGGACAGTATAGAAGAGTGAGGATATTTTTTATTATAATCATAAGTTTATTTGTATCACTTGCAACGGCGCACGCGAAAGTAGTGTTGTTGGATTCCGTTATTCAGGAAACAGTGAAATTGGTCAATTTCGACACTGTTTTTGTTCCTGAAACCATGGTGAAGAAACCTCATTCTCCTCATAAAGCTACAATTATGGCAATGGTTTTGCCGAGTTCCGGTCAGATATATAATGAGCAATATTGGAAATTACCTATACTTTATGGCGGTATTGCTGCCGTTGTGTACGGCATCACTTGGAACAGCAAATATTACAAAAGGTATAATCGTGCGTTTATTGATTATTCTCTTTATTTGCTTGATAAAGCGGAAAGTCCCGATTTGCCTTATCCCGAAGATCCTTCATGGGACAAGGTCTACAAAGGCGGGGATGTGGAAGGTTTTTCATCTTCGATGGCTGACAGGTTTAAGACACTTTTGGAAAATAAGAAAATCAGTTATAAACGTAATCGCGATTTGCTTTATTTAACAATGCTCGGAGTGTATGCAATACAAATAATAGATGCCTGTGTTTTTGCTCACTTTTATGATTTTGAGATAGATGATAATTTATCTATGGACTTACGACCAACAGTTTCACCGTTTCAAGGGGGAATGGTCGGACTTACATTAACTTTTAATTTAAAATAGGTATAAATTTATGCGTTTTTGGATTATTTCTACTTTACTTTTGGCAGTGATAGATGTGAAAGCCGATAAAGATTCGGTAACAGTGAAACAGATTACAAATCAAGTGGTAAGTAATAACGAATTAACAGACACCATACCCGATAATTTTGTTAAGGCTATAGATGATTTTTACTATTTCTGGAAGGTGGAACAGAAACTTTCCGGTATTGAAGAAATGGATGAAGATTATAAAGATGAGGGTAACATACAATTTCCCGATTCGGTTTATCTGGCTCGTTTGGATTCCCTAAATTCGGCAATAAGATTGTCTTACAATGATATTGTGAAGCAATATATTGACCTGTATATGACTAAAAGACGTGCACAGGTGGCATCAATGATTGGTAACAGCGATTACTATTTTCCTATTTTCGAGCAGGCGTTGGCAGATAATTGCATGCCTTTGGAATTAAAGTATCTACCTGTCATAGAGAGTGCTCTCAATCCTTTGGCGCGTTCTCGCGTGGGAGCTTCCGGTTTGTGGCAATTCATGTACTACACCGGTAAGCAATACAAATTAGATATAAATTCTTTTATAGATGAACGTTTTGATCCGGAGAAATCAACTGTTGCAGCAATAAGTTTTTTGAATGACCTTTATCAGATGTACAACGATTGGATATTGGTTATAGCAGCATATAATTGCGGCCCGGGAAATGTGAATAAGGCAATAAGACGTAGTGGAGGAAAGAAGAATTATTGGGACATTTATTATTATTTGCCGCGTGAAACTCGCGGTTATGTTCCGGCTTTTATTGCTGCAATGTATGTGTTTAATTATTACGACAAACATAATATTCATCCCACAGCAACATCATTACCGATTGTTTGCGACTCAATAATCGTAACCGATGCACTCCATTTTGAGCAATTGGCGAATAATATGGATATTTCAGTTGAAGAACTCAGAGCAATTAATCCGCAATATATAAAGGATATTGTGCCGGCAGGATACGGTAAAACTTATTCTGTGAAATTGCCTTACGAATATATCGGTAGTTTTATTGATAATCAGGATTCTATATTTGCCTATAAGAGGGGATTCTATTTTAATGAAAGAGACCGTATGGTGAATCCTAACGAAAGGTTTAAACGCTATGCCCACGTTGCAAGTGTTTCCGGTGATAAAGTTCGTATGGTATATACGGTTAGAGACGGAGATGTAGCCGGCAAGATTGCGGACGATTTTGGAGTACGTTTGTCCGACCTTTGTTATTGGAATAATCTTAACCGCAAGAGAACGGTGCGTATAGGTCAGAAGTTGAACATCTATCTGTCACCTGCGAAGGCTGAAAAATATAGAAGCAAAGCACGTTTTGCCGGTAATGTGTCCAACAAAACGGATGCACCGAAAGTGGAAACCATCGATGGAGATTTTATTCTTTATACCGTGCGTAAAGGTGATAACCTTTGGACTATTGCAAAGAAATATCCCGGAGTTAGCAACATTGATATTATGCGTTGGAACGGCATAAGCGAAAATGATGTGAAAAACATTAAACCCGGTAAACGCCTGAAAATAAAAATCTAATACTTATACTCCGATGGCTTGATTAGCAACTTGTTCCATGAGTTTGCGTATTTCTTCCGGATCACCGAGAAAATAGTCATTCACTAATTTAAGATTGTCGTCGAATTCAAAAACGTAAGGTACTGCTGTTGGCAAGTTTAGACTTGAAATAGCATCGTCGGAAATGTTTTTAAGGTATTTTATTATGCCTCTCAAACTGTTGCCGTGTGCCACTACTAATATTTCGTCGTATTTTGCCATTGAAGGAGCGATTGTTGTCTGCCAATACGGTAAACTGCGTTCGATAGTGTCTTTTAACGATTCCGTAAGTGGCAAAAGCGAAGGATCAATACCTTTATATATTGCATCCAAACGCGGATTACGCGGATCGTCATCGGTGAGATGTGGCGGTTTCACGTCATAGGAACGTCTCCACAATTGCACTTGTGCTTCACCGTATTTGGCTGTGGTTTCTTTTTTGTTCAAACCTTGCAAAATGCCGTAATGTTTTTCGTTTAATCGCCATTCTTTCACTACCGGTATGTAGTTTAGATTCATTGTATCCAACACAAGGTTCATCGTTTTGATGGCTCTTTTCAAATATGACGTGTAAACTATTCCGAAATTGAGTCCTTTTTCTTTCATAAGTTCTCCGGCTTTTTGTGCTTCCGACATACCTTTTTTCGTTAAATCAACGTCAGTCCAACCGGTGAAACGATTTTCCAAATTCCAAGTGCTTTCGCCGTGCCTTAATAAAACAATCCTTTTCATAACTTTAAGAGTAATTTTTAATTAGTTGGTTATACTCGATTTTTTGTAGAAGGTTTTGGATTTATTGAAAAATAACTATCTTTGGCAAATATTGCAAAAACATGTGTAATTATAATTCTGTTATACTATGAAAAAAAGTTGTTTCGTGTTTATTATGATGTTGTCGGCAATGCTCATTGCAACATCCGTATTTTCTCAAACTCAAAAAGAATTAGAAGAATTTGCCAAAAAGCAGCAGCAAGGTATTGATGCTTTAAAACAATCCCAAGATGATGAAATGTTAAGGATGCAAAAGGAGTATGAAGACTATGTGAAAGCCGAAAAGGCAGCTTATGCCGCATTTAAAAAAGATGTGGAAAATACATGGGGCAAAGGTAATGCAGCGGAGAGTACTAATAAGGATTGGGTCGAATATTCTGCCGATAAAAAAAGTAGAAGCATTGTAGATTTTGAATCCGGTAAAGCTACAGTGGAGGTGATACTAACCGATCAGCAAGCTGCTAATCCGCAGGTTGTGGAGCAGGTTGTAGAAAATCAAGTTGAGACTTTACTACAGTCGAAAGGTACCACTAAGGATTATGACACGAAGTATGAAAAGCGTGAACCACTCTCAACTAAGCCTGTTTTGATGGGACAAGTAACCACACCCGACGGTAAGAAAATAGAACAGCTACCTTTGACAAAGGCAGTTAAGGAAATTGTTGAAGCTGCAAAACCGCAGGTAAAAACCATTAAAGGTGATGATGGCAGTGTACGTAAAGTAGCTGTTTTTTCTTTGGCTTTGGCTCCCGATAATATTAAAACGCGAGCAGAAACTTATAAAGATATAGTTGCCTCATATAGTAATAAATACAAAATTGAGCCGGCATTGGTTTATGCGCTTATTCAAACGGAATCATCGTTTAACCCTAAAGCTAAGTCCCACGTTCCTGCTTACGGTTTGATGCAGATTGTACCCAGATATGCAGGTAAAGATGCTTATAAATTCGTTTACGGCAATGATATGACCCCTACATCCAATTATCTTTATGAACCCAAAAATAATATTGAATTAGGAATAGCCTATATGCACATGTTGATAAATCGTTCTTTTGGTAAGGTTAATGATGAAAATTGCAGGATGCTTTGCTCAATTGCAGCATATAATACCGGAGCCGGAAATGTTAGTAGAACATTTATAAAAAGTACGAATTTGCCTAAGGCTATTCCTGAGATAAATAAATATAGTTACGATGAATTATATAACTATATGTATGCCAAACTTCCGGCTCAGGAAACACGAAATTATATAAAGAAAGTTACGGAACGCATGGCGCAATATAAGAATTGGATACAATAATCTTACTTAGTTGAAATAATTCAAAATTCGTTGGGAAAGATTATCTTTGCAGTTCTATTAAAAATTTGACCAAAGATGCAGGAAAAGATATTGATACTTGATTTCGGTTCACAATACACTCAGTTGATTGCAAGGCGAATAAGAGAGTTGAATGTTTATTGTGAAATATATCCCTACAATAAGTATCCGACACCGGATGAATCCGTGAAAGGAGTGATTTTATCCGGAAGTCCTTTTTCGGTTAGAGATGAGAAGGCTCCCAAACCGGATTTATCACAAATAAAAGGTAAACTTCCTTTGTTGGGAATATGCTATGGTTCTCAGTATCTTGCCCATTATTTTGGTGGAGAAGTTAAAGCATCAAATAAAAGAGAATATGGCAGAGCAAATTTGCAATATGTAGACAGTGGTTGTGCACTATTAAAAGATATTGATGCCGGTTCGCAAGTTTGGATGTCTCACGGAGATACAATTGATAATTTACCGACAAATTACACGGTTATTGCAAGCACATCGGATGTTGAAAATGCTGCATATCACATCGAAAACGAATCTACTTACGGTATACAGTTTCATCCTGAAGTTTATCATTCAATACAGGGCACACAATTGCTCAAAAACTTCGTGGTGGATAT
This sequence comes from Culturomica sp., assembly GCA_031262745.1. Taxonomy (GTDB): domain Bacteria; phylum Bacteroidota; class Bacteroidia; order Bacteroidales; family Marinifilaceae; genus JAISHE01. The sequence goes on from JAISHE010000057.1 coordinate 9,501, forward strand.
TTGCGGTTGCAAACAAGACTGGACACCGGCTTCTTTTGTGGAGATGACTGTTAAAGAATTGCAGGCAAAAATAGGAGATGACCGTGTGATACTCGGACTTTCCGGAGGTGTTGATTCTACTGTTGCAGCTATGCTTTTGCATAAGGCAATAGGTAAGAATTTAACGTGTATATTTGTTGACAACGGTTTATTGCGAAAAGATGAGTTTAACGATGTGTTGGAAAAATACGTTGAACTCGGTTTAAACGTTGTGGGAGTTGATGCCGGCAATTTATTTCTCAGTCGTTTGGCAGGAGTGAGCGAACCTGAAAAGAAGCGTAAAATCATAGGTAGCACGTTTATTGATGTTTTTGATGACGAATCATCAAAAGTGCAGGATGCTAAGTGGTTAGGACAAGGTACTATTTATCCGGACGTGATAGAATCACTTTCTGTCAACGGACCTTCACAGACGATAAAATCTCACCATAATGTAGGTGGTTTACCTGCCTACATGAAATTGAAATTGGTTGAGCCGTTGCGTTTGCTTTTCAAGGATGAAGTTAGGAGAGTGGGTAAAACACTCGGTTTGCCGGATAAGTTCATAAACCGTCATCCGTTTCCCGGTCCCGGCTTGGCTATAAGAATACTGGGTGAAATCACCAAAGAAAAGGTTCAACTTTTGCAGGAAGCAGACAGTATCTTTATTTCCATGTTGCATGAATATGATTTATACAAAAAGGTATGGCAGGCAGGAGTGATTTTACTTCCTGTTCAGAGTGTGGGAGTCATGGGAGATGAAAGAACTTATGAAAATGTTGTGGCATTGAGAGCAGTCGAATCAACCGATGGAATGACTGCCGATTGGTCTCATTTGCCTTATGATTTTCTTGCAAAAGTGTCAAATAAGATAATCAACAATGTTAGAGGCATAAACAGAGTGGTTTATGATATAAGTTCCAAACCACCTGCCACTATAGAATGGGAATAAATGGATGATATTCAAGATCTTCGTAAGCGTTTAGAAAGAGGAAATACAAGGTCAATAATTGTGCCTCATATATCGGCTGACGGTGACGCCGTAGGTGCGTGTTCCGCTCTTTACGGAGTGCTTACGAAAGCCGGAATAAAATGTGATATAATTTGTCCCGATAATTTCCCCGAATATCTAATGTGGCTGCCTAACGCTGATAAGGCTATACCGTTTCGTAGAAACATGTCTCTTTGTAAACAACTTATACAGGAAGCAGACATCGTTTTTATGCTTGATCATAATAATTTCAATCGTGAGGGTGAAATGGGTAAGTTGGTGGAAGTTTCTTATACCGACAAGATTATTATTGATCATCATCCGGAACCTATAGATGCGGAATATCTTTTTTCGGATACATCCGTTTCTTCTACTTGTGAGTTACTTTTTACCTTGATTAATCAAGTTTGGGGTAAAGAGATGATAGATACTGATATCGCCAATGCAATTTATACCGGTATAAATACCGATACCGGCGGTTTCAGTCATAATTCCTCTAATCCGCAAACTTATAGAATTGTTGCCGAATTGCTTGAAGCCGGACTGGAGAAAGATTATGTATATGAAAAGATTTATCAGAACAATACGCTTTCCCGTTTACGTCTTTTGGGTCATGCTCTTTTGCAGCGGCTTCACATACATCCGGACTTTCCTGTGGCAATAATTCCTATCACTTTTCAGGAAATGGAAGATTTTGATTATAAGGAAGGTGATCTGGAAGGTTTGGTAAATATTCCGTTATCAATAGCTTATGTACAAGTTGCTGTTTTGATAACACAGCGTAAGGAACAGGTGAAACTTTCATTTCGTTCTAAGGGTGAAATTCCTGTGAACACTTGGGCAGCAGAATATTTCAACGGTGGTGGACATTTTAATGCTGCCGGCGGTCAAATGCAACTCTCTTTTGAAGAAGTTGTGGAAAAGGTTTATAAAACCGCAGATTTTTTATTCCCTTCAAAACATTAAAAAATGACTGCCTGAAAAAATTCAGACAGTCATCAAGTTTAACTGTTTTTTATTATGCAAGACAATTCTTATTTCTTCAGAATATATTTATCAGCTAAATCTCCGGTAATAACTTTACCTTCCATATCCAACTGAATTAGTTGACCTTTTTCAACTTTGTAAGCATTGGGTTTGCTTTCTCCTGTGAGAGTCAGAACTTTTTCTTTCGGACAGAATTTGAATGAACCTTCTGTTTTGATAACGTCTTTTTTACCAACGTATTTAACTGTTTTCACATACGTTTTGTCACCAAGTTCAATGCTAACTTCCATCCCTTCACCTGAAGCTGTCGGAAGAGTTCCTTTGTAAACACCTTTAATGCAGCATCCCTTCTCTTTGTCTTTACAGCAAGCTTTCTGTTCTTTGGTGCATCCTTCTTTTTTGTCCTTACAGCAAGCTTTTCCTTCTTTACTGCATCCTTCCTTTTTATCTTTACAACAAGCTTTTTGTTCTTTGCAGCATGCTGTCTTTGTTGTATCACAGCAAGCCTTTTTAGCATTGCAATCTTTCTTTTCGCAACATTCGGTTTTTGTAGCATCGTTTGTTGCAGTTGTATTGGAGCTTTTTTTGCTGTTACATGCTGCTAAGCTAACGATAACTGCCAAGATGATCAGTACGTAAAATTTCTTCATGATAGTAATAGTATTAAATTAGTAAATATATTTAAAGTTAATTATTCACATTTGATGATTGCTTAGGTCGATTTGCCAAAATAAATTGCTTTATATATTTGTAGTAACTCACAGGATGGATTTTGCCATAAATATCTTTTGCATTCACATACAACGGCAGTTCAATAATTTTTGACAACAAAATACGATCGCTCTCAGATAATTTGTATTTACTCATCCATTCCAATTCAAATAGTGCTTGCAAAGCATAAACTCGTCCCGAAACAGAATACCCTTTTATGATATTCATTATACAGTCAACTTTGCCGTCATCACGTAATTTGCTTACTGCTATTGCCGTAGGATTATGTTCGCTATTACTTCCTACGTAGGGATTCGAAAGAGGATTCATTAGCAAATTATATTCCTGTTCAACGCCGTTGATATTAACTTTAGTCTGCTTACCAATGGTTTTCGCAACATTTTCCGTGAATTTATCCCATGCTTTGCGATTTGTAAGATCACGATGATAAGGTAAATCGCTTGTAGGCTCTTTAAAAAAAAGATTAAACTTGACGTTCAGATTAGTATCGGCAGCAAGTATATCCTTTACTATTTCCCCATTACCGTTCATACGCACTTCTGCTTTAATTAACTTATTGTCTGAGAAAAAAGCTATGTTTGAAACAATATTCAATCGTCCTCCGGACAATGTCCATTCATATAAAGTGCCGCCGAAACCTATATCTGTTTTCACAGCTTGTTTAAAACCGTTTAAATCCGCTAAATCTTCAATTTTTGTATTTTCGCTTAGCTTTACGCTGTCAAGAAAATAATGTAGTATTTCTTTGTCAAACCGTCCCCGCATTTTAGTATCCTGCGCCTCCGCACAAGGAAGACATGCCACAAAAATAAAAAAAATTATATAAATTCCTGTAAATGCAACTAATTTTCTCATATTTACCATAAAAAACGTAGCAAAGTTAATCTAAAACAAATATTTTTCAAAGGGGTAGAGTTAGAATAATACGACTATTTGCTACTTTTGTTTGTTTTTATCGTGAATGAGATACTATTTGCAAATATTAAAGCGTTACAAGTTTAGTTTAATCATCAGTCCTCTACTTGTTTTGATAGGTGTTGTATGTGAAACCATGCAACCCGGTTTTATGGCAAAAATTGTGGATGAAGGAGTGATGAAGCGTGATATTTCAATGGTTACCGAAACCGGTGTTTACATGATTCTAATATCCGTTTTAGGTTTGGTCGCAGCGGTGATTAATATATATTTGTCTTCGACTATTTCGGTAGGTTTTGGTATGGATTTGCGAAAAAAGTTATTTGACAAAATACAAAATCTTTCGTTTTCGGATATCGACCGCTTCGGAACGGCTTCTTTAATCACTCGTCTCACTAATGATATCACACAAATCCAACATTTGGTGATGATGTCGATGAGGATTCTGTTACGCTCACCATTACTTTTATTACTTGCTTTGGTTTGGATAATTCGTATAAATTCGGAACTTGCATTAATATTGACTGCCTCGATACCTATTTTAGTAATAACTATATACATTATTTTTAAGAAAGGTTATCCGTTTTTTCTTAAAGTGCAACGAAAAATAGATGCCCTAAACGGGATGGTTCGAGAAAATCTAATTAATATAAGAGTAGTGAAATCATTTGTTAGAGAAGATTTTGCGACAGAAAGATTTGTTGAGAAAAGTGAAGATTTGAAGAATACCGGAATACAGGCAGGTAATATTATAGTTATTGCATTTCCTGTAATGCAATTGGTTGTTAATATGTCTATTATTGCTATTTTATGGTTTGGTGGCGGAATGGTTATTTCGGGTGATTTGAAAGTGGGAGAATTAATATCCTTTGTAAATTATCTTTTTCAAATATTGATGTCGTTAATGATGATGTCAATGATAATCATGAATTTTGCAAGAGCTGCGGCTTCTTCGGAACGTATAACGGAAGTTTTGGATTTGGAACCTTCGCTTGCAGATATGTCGGCAACTTTAAGTTCGGAGCATGAGATAACGAAAGGTGAAGTTGAATATAGAAATGTTTCGTTTCGTTATGCAAACGGTGAGAATAATGTTTTAAACGATATCTCGTTTAAAGTGAAAGCCGGCGAAACGATTGCTGTGGTCGGTGCAACAGGTGCAGCTAAAAGTTCCATGCTTCAATTGTTGCCACGTTTGTATGACGTTAGCGAGGGAATGATTTTGATAGACGGAGTCAATATTAAGCAATATAAACTTGACGAATTGCACAGAAAAATAGGTATAGTACTACAAAATGATGAATTATTCACCGGTACAATTATTGAAAATCTGCGTTGGGGTGCAACCGATGCGAGTGTTGAAGAAATTTATAATGCAACACGCACAGCACAGGCTCATGATTTTATAATGTCGTTTTCGGATGGTTACAACACTCGCTTGGGACGTGGCGGAGTTAATATTTCAGGCGGTCAGAAACAACGTTTATGTATAGCGAGGGCATTATTGAAAAAACCTAAAATTTTGATATTGGACGACAGTACAAGTGCGGTGGATTCGGATACGGAGCAAAAAATTAGGCAAAACTTGGGAAAAATGTTGGGAGAGACAACGGTTTTTGTAATCACACAACGTGTAAATACGATGCAAACTGCAAATCGTGTGATAGTGCTTGATGATGGGAAAATAGAAATAATCGGAAGTCCGTATGAACTTTTAGAAAAATCTCCTACATATAGAGAGATTTATAATTCACAACAAATGTTTCCACAATAAATTATATGGCACACAGAGAGCAATATGTTGAAGGGAATAAACCGCAAAACGGCATACACACAGCTTTGCGGGTGCTTTCTTATTTAGCTCATGACCGTTTGTATCTGTGGATTGCCGGAGTGTTGATAATTATAACCATTGCAGCCAATTTGTCGGGTTCCTATATGTTAAGACCGATTATAAATGATTACATCATTTCGGGAGATATATACGGATTAATACGTATGCTGGCGATTTTGGCAGCTATATATATAACCGGTGCAAGTGCGATGTATTTGCAATATAGATTACTGAATCGTATCGGTTTACGCATAGTTACACGTATGCGAGAGGAACTTTTTAGGCGAATGGAAAGGCTACCGTTGAAATATTTCGATACTCACAGTCATGGGGATTTGATGAGCCGCTACACAAATGATATTGATCAAGTTAGCACAGCTCTTACAGATAGTCTCACCGATATTCTTTCGGCTTCATTGAGTTTAGTGGGAATTTTGTGTCTGATGATTTACATCAGTCCTTTGCTCACTTTGGTGATGCTAATAACAATGCCTTTGATGTTTTTGACAGCAAGGGGTATTATAAAAAAGAGTAGAAAATACTTTAAAGATCAGCAAGACGTTTTGGGAAATGTGAACGGTTATGCTGAGGAAATGATTAGTGGTCAAAAGATTGTGAAAATTTTCGGACATGAGAAAAAAGTTTCTACGGATTTTGATAAACTCAACAATAAATTGCGCGAGAAATCCGGTAGGGCACAATTTTATTCGGGTTTGATGATGCCCTTGATGCAAAATTTAAACATTTTGAATTTTGTTTTAATTACGATAATGGGGGCATTGTTGGCAATATTTAGAGGTTTTGATGTTGGCGGACTTGCAGTTTTCTTGCAATATTCGCGACAATTCGGGCGACCTATTAATGAACTTTCAAGTCTTTATAATAGTTTACAATCAGCTATAGCAGGTGCGGAACGAATTTTTCATGTTATAGATGAACCTAAGGAACCGGCAGATGCCGATGATGCTATGGAACTAATGACAGTTAAAGGTGATGTGGAAATGCGTGATGTTTGCTTTGAATATATTGCAGGGCAATCGATTTTAAAAGGGATTTCACTGCGAGCAAATCGTGGTACCAAATTGGCTCTCGTAGGCGAAACAGGTGCCGGTAAAACTACAATATTAAGTATGTTACCTCGTTTTTTTGAAATTAAATCCGGAGAAATAACGATAGACGGACATCCGATTAATAAAATTAAAAGAGAAAGTTTACGTAAGGCAATGTCTATTGTTTTGCAGGATACTCATCTTTTCACCGGTACTGTTAGAGAAAATATTCGTTTTGGTCGTCTTAATGCAACAGACGAGGATGTGGTTGAGGCGGCAAAGTTGACTTATGCACATTCGTTCATCAGTAGATTACCGCAGGGCTACGATACGATGCTTGACAACGACGGTAGCAACCTTAGTCAAGGTCAGCGGCAACTTTTGAACATCGCACGTGCTGCTTTAGCCAACCCGTCTATACTTTTACTTGATGAAGCAACGAGTAATATTGATACACGCAGTGAAATATTGATACAAAAAGGACTTGATAAACTTATGGATGGTCGCACAACTTTTGTTATTGCGCATCGTCTTTCTACGGTTATGAATGCCGATATAATTATAGTTCTTGACAACGGTAGAATAGTTGAACAAGGTACCCATGCTTCTTTACTTGCATTGCACGGCAAATATTATTCCTTATACGAAGAGCAATTTAAATCTTAATTAATCAACCTTAAATCCGAGCACTCCTTTGCTTACGTACCAGCGGAATAATATGAGCATCCAACCTTTTTGAGGCTGCATTTTCAGGCAAAAGCCGATACACAACACAATACCTCCTGCCCATTTAACAGCCTCCACCACGAGGCGTTTGAGGTATTTTGTTTTGGAAATAGCCAGCGTGCGCAGGCGTTCGCTGACACCGATGGAATATGTAAGCCTTCGGAAATAATCTTTTTTCAATTTTGAAGGCGGAATAATGTGATAAAGAATCATTTTAGGCAAATAAAATATAGGCATATTCATTTGCCTCATTTTGTCAAAGATGTCTTTTTCTTCTGCCCCCACAAGCGAATTGCCTTTGCGCCCGAGTTCCGTATTGAACAACCCCGTTTTACTAAATACTATGCTACGATATGCAGCATTGCCACCTCCGGGAAAATCACCGGCTGAAAATGGTTTTATGGCATTTCCATTGTATTTATATCCTGTAATCAATGTTCTCGTGTAGTGAGAAATCCATGTAGGTTCGGCAGTTTCGTAATTAGGAATAATAGGTCCTCCTACAGCCATGACAGTCGGTTGCACCACGAAAAAATCTGCGATGGTTTTCAGATATTCGGCATTTATTGTGGCATCGTCATCGACATAAACTAATATATCGCCTTGCGCTTCGGTTATTCCGCGATTGCGGGCGAATGACAGCCCCTGATTTGTTTCCACAAAATAGCGAAACGGCACAGCTGGAAAGTCCGCTTGAAATCTCCGGCATTCGCCTTCGGTGTTGTCCGTAGAATTGTTATTTATCAAAACAATTTCGTAATCTTTGGCAGGAAAATAATTCTCCGCAATGCTTTTCAGGCAATTGTAAAGATATTTTTCCCGATTGTATGTACAAATGATTATTGAGAGCATAATGATTATTTTTTGAGGTTAATATAAAAAACCGAACAGCCACAGCGGAATATGATTTGTGAATCCATATTCGATGTTGTCCAATGCCAAAAAAGAGTTTGGAGTATCCGAAATCTGTTTATCACCTTTACTTTTACCGCCTATTTCAAAGGTATATTGCTCGTCAATGCGAAAATCGGCTTTTGTGGCAAGCTCTACCAAATGGCTTTGTTTCAATTGATTTGCAAAGAATGTTTCCCGCGCATTGCCAATATCTGCGGATTTCCCACGCAAAGCATACATCAAGTTTGTATTTTCCATAAAAATCTTATCCGGCTTTTGCAGTTGTGTTACTCCTTTGGCGCAATGATAGGTTTCAAAAATCAGTTGTGCCTCGTGTATGTAAAACAAGTATGTGAGTAGCGTTTCACGATTAATTCCGATTTTCGCACTCAAAGCGCTAACATTAGGCACAAACGGCGTGCTTTCGCTGGCAATATATAGCAACTGCTTGAGTTTAAACACATAAGCCGGACTAACATTCCGAAGCAGAGGCATTTCCACTTCCAAAATCATATTGACAATCTCCTCTATTTTGGTATGATATAATTTCGGACTTTCTTTGAAAAACGGGTAGTAGCCTTTTTGCAAATA
>JAISHE010000008.1 GCA_031262745.1 Culturomica sp.
GGCGACAGTATAATGATTTCATTTTCATTGTCTTGGGATCATTCGTGGCGAGATGACTTTAATTGGGACGCAGTTTGGGTTTTTGGTAAGTACACAAGGGGGCTTGATGACGCTTGGCATCATCTAAATCTCTCAACGTCAGGGCATATAATGCCTTCGGGCTTCACTTATGATGTCGGAAACATAGACGAATCAAATGCGGGCGGTTTGTTCCTGATGCGTGCAGACAAGGGCAGCGGAGCTGTTAATAATCAAACGTTTACTATCAAAACCCATGTTTCTAACTTTAACAATATAAATGCGGCAAATCTTAGCAGCGGCGACGTTTTCCTCAGTCTTTCCGCCATAGAAATGGTCTACATCCCTTACGGGGGTTATTATCTTGGAGACGGTGCAACGCCTAATCGTCTCGGCGGCACCACCGGCGAAGCGATAGCCGTCAATAGCGAAGATGCTTTGACGGTTTACACTGTTGAAAACGATATAGTCGGAGCTTCAAAGAGTTTGCCTTCCACAACTTCCGCCAATTTCCCCAAAGGTTATAAAGGTTTTTATTGCATGAAATATGAGGTTAGTCAGGAACAGTACGTAAGTTTTCTCAACACTTTGACGAGAAACCAGCAACAGGCTCGCATAGGTAACAATCTTGCCGAATTGAAAGTGGGTGATTATGTTTTCGGCGATAAATCGAGTCCAAGCTATAGAAACGGCATTTGCGTTATATCCAATCCTGCGGGTCAGCCTGCGATTTTCGGCTGCAACCTTAATCCTGCCGAGCCTTATTTCGGTGCGGATGACGGTCAGTGCATAGCTTGCAATTATCTCACGCCCGCAGATATGTTGGCTTATTGCGATTGGGCTTGCCTTCGCCCAATGAGTGAGTTGGAATATGAAAAGGCGTGTAGAAAACCTTATCCTCAGGCAGCTATTGCGGGCGAGTTTGTTTGGAACTCAGCAAGCGGCGTCAGCGGTTTGAGCGGAGCGGGAGCTTTGCTCAATGCCGGCAGGGTGAATGAACAGCCCTCTTCGGCAGCGATTAACGTTAATTATAATAATGGCAGTCTGGGACCTGTTCGCAGTGCGAGTTTCGGCACTTCGAGTTCCACACAGGCTCAGGCAGGAGCAACGTTTTGGGGCTTGATGGAGATGAGCGGCAATGTGGCAGAGCTTTGCTATTCCGTTAATGCCGCCACAACTTTTAATACTTATAATATTTACGCTTCTCACGGCAACGGCGAAATAAACGCTTCGGGAGCGACGGATATAGCTACCACTGTTTGGTCAAATGCAGCTGCTTCATTTATCGCTAAGGGCGGCAGTTTTGCGAGTACAAACACCACCGAGTTAGCAATTTCAGATAGAACGAGAGCTGCAATAGCAGGCACACGGGATAGCACCTTAGGTTTTCGTGCAGTTCACACGTTTGGTGGCGGTAGCGTGGCGATTAATGCGGGAGAGATTTTTGTTCCTGTTGAAGGATGTGCAACCGGAATAACAGTTTCCAACACCACTTCTGCAAGCGTGCTTTGGAACGGAGAAGAGTTTGAAGTTCCTGTTAACTACGTTTGGTATGTGAGGGAGGGAGCTGCCACTTGGAGTTTAATTCCCGATGAAACGGGAGCCGATTTGCATGATTATAAACCTTCGATGCCTTCTACCGGCATTGGAATCACGGTCTGGTTTAAGCGTAAGGCAGTAACTTCTTTGGGGGAGGCTGAGAGCGCAGAGATTTCTACCACAGTCCCTAATTTGAATATAACTTTCACACCTACGACTTCTAAACTTGATGCTTGCGGAGATAGCTCAGTTAGGGTGAGCGTGCCTTATAACACAACTACCCCTGTTTTCACATGGACAACGGAAACGGGCACTAAAACGGGTGTAAGCTACACTCCTGAGTACACGGATTTCACGAAAGGCACTTTAACAAATGGAGATGTTTCTGTTACGTGTCTGGTAGAGGTGTCGGGTTGCACGAACAGCAAGAGCTTAACGGTGGCAGTAACAGCACTTCAGCCGAGAATAAGTTTTACTTGCGGTAGCATATACACAGACACGAGGGGAGGCTCTCAGGATTATCCTACGGTTCAAATCGGAGATCAGTGTTGGATGACAAAAAACATGAATGTCGGCACGCGAGTAGCTGGTTCAAATTACTCCACTCATCAGACAGCCGGAATCCAAAAGATATGTTATTATGATGATGAAAGCTATTGTGATACTTACGGCGGACTTTATAATTGGGCGGAGGGAGTGAATGGAGAGAATACAGGTACGGGTGCAGCCACTACTGCTACAGCTTATAATAAGAAATGTGCCGTAGACGGTAGCGGACATACACAGGGCATTTGTCCCGATGGTTGGCATGTTCCGAGCGATGAAGAGTTTAAGACTTTGGAAAAACAGCTTGGTATGACACAAACAGAAGCTGATAAAAGCGGTACTTGGAGTCGTGGCACGGATCAGGGTCGTCAGTTAAAGAGTACTGATTTGTGGACAGCTTATTCTTCCTCCACAGATGGCACCAACACCTCATTTTGGGACGGGCGCCCGGGTGGCTATCGGAGTTACTCCGGTGGTACGTTCAACTACGTTGGCACGTACGAAGACTGGTGGTCGTCATCAGAGGGTAGTTCTTCCAGTGCGTGGGACCGGGCTCTGGGTTACAGCTACGCTACAGTCGGCCGTTACAACGACAATAAGTCGTACGGCTTCTCCGTCCGTTGTTTGCTGAATTAGATTAGAGTGTAGGGATTAGAGTATAGAGTATAGAGTATAGAGAGTAGCAGATGGACTTTTGTCCGAGTGGATTAAACTTTTTATTAAGTGTTTGAGGTTTATGAAGCAAGAACGAAGTTCATCTGCTTTTTTTGTGGGCGGTAATTCCGTAGGGGCGTTGCATGCAACACCCAAAAAACAATGTCGCCAACCGTCGTAGGGGCAACCCTTGTGGTTGCCCAAAATAACAATGGGGTAACCAACAATAGGGCAACCACAAGGGTTGCCCCTACGATTTGCAAAATACCATGAAAATGGTTGTGCATACGCCCAAAAATACGCAACATCATCATAGGGCGTATGCCATACGCCCGTACATCCGGAGGTTATCCCGTAGGTCGCGCTGCGCTTGCCCTGCGGTTATGCAGATGTCGCCTTTCAGGCGGCTCGTAGAGCCTTATTTTCATAACCTTAGGTCAGCGACCTAAGGAGGATAGGATGGCATGTTCGGAGGAGTTGCCGTAGGCAGCCATAGTTTAGCGAGAGCTACGCTCCTCGCCAGCCGACAAGCCGGCTGGTTACTATACTGCGCTTCCTACGGAAGCCATATACGCCATTATAGTACATCCGGAGAGATTCCGGTAGTCCCCGGAGAGATTCCGGTAGCATCCGGAAAGATTCCCGTTGCCCCCGGAGAGTTTGCGGGGGATACAAAATAGTTACTTTAAGATACCTCCGTAGGTAGCCGGTTTAGGTGGAAACTCTTATTCATGAATTTTCCAAATCCGGAAGAATTTCAGTATATTTGTGTCAACAAAACGGAGTAAATTACGAACTGATGTTGGAACTGAAATATAAGTACGGAACGATTGAAGCCGGTTGCGACGAAGCAGGGAGAGGATGCTTGGCGGGACCGGTTTTTGCTGCTGCCGTTATACTCCCCGACGATTTCCGTAACAACGTGTTAAATGATTCCAAACAACTTTCCGAAAAACAACGCTCGGAACTAAGACGCATCATAGAGCACGAAGCCTTGTCATGGGCTGTGGCATCGGTCGATAATCATGAAATCGACAAAATTAATATTCTTAACGCCTCCATAACCGCCATGCACCGTGCTTTGGATATGCTCTCGATACGTCCGCAACACGTTATAGTAGACGGTAATCGTTTCAAAGCCTATCAAAATATAGAACATTGTTGCATTGTCAAAGGAGACGGCAAATATATGTCTATCGCTGCCGCTTCGGTGTTAGCGAAAACTCACAGAGACGAGTATATGGAACAACTGCATCAACAATTTCCCGTCTACAATTGGGCGAAAAATAAAGGTTACCCCACAGTCGAGCACCGTAAAGGCATAAGAGAAAACGGCATAACGGATTTTCACCGCCTAACCTTTCAATTAACGAATAAACAATTGGAACTTAAATTTTAAATAGCAATACAACATGTCTTTAACTAATTTTTTCATATTACAAGCCGGCTCGAAAAGGTTTTTGCAAATAGAGCATTTCAAAAAAGAACCGCTGCAAGTTCAGAGAGACATGCTTAAAATGCTTTTAAAATCGGCTTCCGAAACGGAATACGGTAAACGCTACCATTTTAATTCTATTTTAACGCCGGAACAGTATCGCCAACGTTTGCCGGTTGTCGGTTATGACGAAATCAAAGATTATATTATCCGCACAATGACCGGCGAACAAAATCTTTTATGGAACGAAAACATCGAATGGTTTGCCAAATCATCCGGCACAACAAGTGATAAAAGTAAATTCATACCTGTTTCAAATAAGATTTTGAAAGAAGGACAATTTCGCGGAGGCAAGGATGCAATCGGTATCTTCACCAAACTGTATCCCGATAACGCAGTGTTCAAAGGTAAAACATTGGCACTTGGAGGAAGCAGCGAAATTTACAAAAAAAACACATCCTGCCGCTTCGGAGATCTCTCTGCCATAATGATTTCAAACACTCCCCGTTGGGCAAATCTCAAAAAAGTGCCCGATTCATCCGTAATGTTGATGAGCAACTGGGAAGAAAAAATAGAGAAGATTATAGAAAAAACGCTGAACGAGGATGTGAGATGTTTAATGGGCGTGCCGTCATGGTTCCTCAGCCTTATAAATAAAATTCTTGAAAAAACGGGGAAGCAAAACTTGCATGAAGTTTGGTCTAATTTGGAACTTTTCATACACGGCGGAGTTAGTTTCACTCCTTATCGGGAGCAATATAAACGACTGTTGCCCGATCCGAAAATGAAGTATATGGAAACATATAACGCTTCGGAAGGATTTTTCGGCTTGCAGGATGACCCTCATGACCCGTCGATGTTGCTGATGCTTGATTACGGTGTTTACTACGAGTTTATGCCGATGGGAGAGTTAGGGAAACAACATCCTAATACGCTGCTTCTGGAAGAAGTGGAAACCAATGTTAACTATGCACTCATTATCAGTACCACCGGCGGTTTGTGGCGATATATGATAGGAGACACCATAATGTTCACATCCGTCAAACCATACAAATTCCGCATTACAGGTAGGACGAAACTGTTCATCAATGCTTTCGGCGAAGAACTGATAATAGACAACGCCAACGAAGCAATAACGGCAGCAAGCAAACGCACCGGTAGCGAAGTTTTTGAATTTACGGCTGCACCGATTTTCATGGAGGACGGGAAAAAAGGTGCCCACGAATGGATTGTTGAATTTAAAGTGCCGCCTGCCGACTATGAAGAATTTGCCGATATATTGGACGAAGAGTTGCAACGTGTCAATTCCGATTACGAGGCAAAGCGTGTTTTATCACTCAATCGCTTGAAACTGAATGTGGCACGCAAGGAACTTTTCAATGATTGGATGCGCATCAACGGTAAACTCGGCGGACAGCATAAGGTTCCAAAACTTTGGAACGACAGGACACATATCGAACAACTTTTAAAATTAAACGCTCAACTATGAATTGGACAGAATATAAATTAATCGACAGTGGGGGCTATGAAAAGTTGGAACAATTCGGTGGCTACGTCATTGCCCGTCCCGAGCCGCAAGCAATATGGAATAAATCTCTAAGTTGCGAAGAGTGGGAAAATCGGGCGGATGCTTATTTTGTAAAAGATAAAAAGAGCGAAGAACGCGGAGAATGGAAACGCAAACCTGCGATGAAAGATCGCTGGTTCGTAAATTATAGTAACGGCGATTTGCATATTCGTATGCGGCTTGGTCTCACGGCTTTTAAACATCTCGGCATATTTCCGGAACAGGCGGAGAATTGGGATTACATATTCGATAAGGTATGCCATATTGGCGGTAGCCCCAAAGTGCTAAATCTCTTTGCTTACACCGGAGGTGCATCCTTAGCGGCTGCATGCGGAGGTGCGGACGTTACGCATGTGGACGCCGTGAAACCCGTAATCACGTGGGCACGTGAAAATATGGAGGCATCCGGTTTGGACGGTGTGCGTTGGGTGGTGGAAGACGTTCTTAAATTCGTGCGCAGAGAAGTGAAACGCGGAAACAAATATTCCGGTATTATACTTGATCCGCCTGCTTACGGTAGAGGTCCCGACGGTGAAAAATGGGTGCTCGAAGAAAACATCAACGAGCTTCTCACACTCTGTTCTCAACTGTTGGCATCCGAGAATAGTTTTTTCGTGCTTAACCTCTATTCAATGGGTTTCTCCGCTTTGTTAGCCCGCACGGCAGTACGTCAATTGATAGGTAATTGCAACAAGGAAGAATACGGCGAACTTGCCTTCACCGACTCATTTGGGAAGTCGCTACCTTTTGGAGTTTTCTATCGTATGCAACGGTGAAATACTTTTGATTGGTTATTAATTAAATTTAGATAAACGCAACACTATAAATATGATATACTTTAATCAAATAAGTTTTTAGTAACTCGGCATGGTTTTTGTTCGTAGTATAAACAAATTAATACCTTACAATTATGACAACAACGAATTTCTTTACGGTAATTTTTGCGGCATCAATGCTTTTTTCTTGTGCTCCGACAAGGAATATGAGTGCTGCTATGGAAGATGATATCTACTATGTACCCAAAGCAAAGCCGCTTGTGTCTCAGTCAACAAGCAATAATCAAAACACTTCAAATAATTACGGAGAAACATATAATTATAGTAGACAAGATTATGCTAATAGGCAGAACGAACCTGTTACAACAGCCCAATTAACCCAAGAAGCCGAAGCGATTTTGGCTAATAACGAAACGGTAAATACCACAATTTATCGAAATACCGGTTATTGGGTTGGCGGATTTAAGGGAAGCAATAGAGACCTTGCAGAAGCTATGAGAATTGTAAGTATGTATCCTCAAGGTTTCGGCTACACTTCAAACGGCACAGATATTGCGATGAGCATTGCCTTTGATCCGGACTGGAACGTCTATACGGATAACGGTCGTTTTTGGTGGTTCCCAACGAGTTCAAACATAGATCTTTATAACAATTTTTTATTCGGAACATATCCGCACTACTTATGGACTGTGGCATGGAACAGTCCTGCTTATGACAGTTGGAACTTCGGTTGGAGTTTCGGTTTAGGATGGCGAGGCAACGGTGTGGGAATAGGCATCGGTTGGAACAATCCATGGTATTGGGATCCATGGTATAATGGTTGGTACGGTTGGCACCATTATCCGGGTTGGCATACTCCGGGTTGGGGTTATGCTCCCGACTGGGGACACCCGCATCCGGGTTATAAACCACCTTTCAACGGTGGCAGCAGTTCCATAGTTAGACCGTCTGTGCGTCCTACGCGTCCGGGAAGTTCTATTTCTGCACGTCCGGGCACGTCTCTCAGACCAAGTTCTAACGCTACAGCGAATCGCTCCGGTTCAAACTTGCGACCGTCATCAACTGATAATAATAAAGGTACGACGGTTCGTCCGGGAACTTCCACACGCTCGAATAGCATGAATAACCAAAGAGGCTCCACGACAAGACAAGGTGCACGTCCGAATAGTAGCAACAATAACTACCAAACACCGTCATCGACCAGTCGACCGAGCTATAATAATTCTCGTTCTTCGTCAAACTCAAATAATAGAAGCAGCTACCAATCGCCCTCACGCAGTAGCGGAAGTAGCAGCGGAAGTTATTCTCGCCCATCATCATCCGGTAGCAGTAGGGGCGGAAGAAGATAAAAATAAGTCTAACCGATTTTAAATTGAAGATTATGAAAAAGTTATTATTCATATTAGTTTTATTGTTTTCATCACAGTTTTTATTTGCTCAATTTGAGGAAGACGCTTTGCGTGCTTCACGTATTTTCAACGGTGGCACAGCACGTTCGGCAGCAATGGGTGGAGCATTCGGCGCTTTAGGTGGCGACCTTTCGTCGGCAATAGGAAATCCTGCCGGTATTGGAGTATTCCGCAAATCGGAACTGAATTTTACTCCTATGTTAAGTTTCACAAACACTAAATCTGCCGGCTACGGAGTGGAAAGAACCGCTTTCCAATTAGCTAATTTGGGGGTAGTCATGTCTTTCCCTTATAACAACGATGAATATTCAAATTGGAAAAGTTTTAATTTCGCCGTAAACTTTGCGAATACGGGCAACTATAATCGCACGCTTGACCAAGCCGTTAGCAATTCCGTTTCTTCACTGTTGGATGTTTACAGAGATTACAGTCAAGGTATCGTTTCCGATAATCTTGATCCGTTCACAACCGGTTCGGCTTATGACACATATCTATTAAATCCTGTGGGCACGGAAGGCACGGAATATGAGAACGTACTGCAAACAGGAGAACTTGTCAACCAATTCAAATACATCAAAGAACGCGGTTCAAGCGGGGAGTTTGCAATGTCTTTCGGGGCAAACTACAATGATAAGCTTTATGTAGGTGCCACAATGGGGTTAACGGAATTTGAATACAAAATGCGTGCTTCCTATTCGGAATATGCTTCGGAAACGTCGGATCTCGACCATTTCAACAAGTATGAAAATCAGGAAATCATCGGTTTCGGTTTTAACATGAAATTCGGTGTTATCTACCGTCCGATTCCGCAAATCAGGCTTGGTGCGGCAATTCACACTCCTTCATGGTATACGCTCAACTATGATTATAGAACGGAAATGGAATCCTATTTTTTCAAAACCGATCAGGAAGTGGGACGTGATAAGTTGCAATACACCACTCCCGTCTATAATGATAATCGTGATGTGAACTTGCGTACTCCTTGGAGGGCAATTTTGAGTGCGGCAACAGTTATAGGTAACTGGGGTATTTTGAGTTTTGACTACGAATATGTTGATTATTCATCGGCAAAATTCGGCGAGTCAAGTGATTATGCAAGTTTCCACGAACAAAACAGTAATATAGATGCTTTGTATTCAAGTGCTCACAATTTTAGAGCAGGTGCGGAAGTTCGTTTAGGCAACATCGTGAGTTTGCGTGCCGGTTATAGTTTTGAAGGTACACCCTACAAAACCGATGGTTGGAGTTTTGTGAACAGTATATCCGGAGGTGAAAAGATTAACAGCCTGAGCGGAGGTATAGGTTTGAATTTCGGAATGTTCTACTGCGATGCCGCTTTAACACATTCGTCAAGTAAGGATACAACGGTTTTTTATTATGTCCCCGCCACAGATTACGGTGCCGACAACAGCTATAGCAGTGCACCCATTAAAAATAAATACATCAACAATCAAGTGAGGGTAACTTTTGGGATGAGATTATTCTAAGTTGCCGGTTTATTTAACAGTACTTGTATCTGAGTTATTAAAGCTTGGTTCTGCGAAGTCGGAACTAAGCTTTTTAAATTCCGGTATGTCCGTTGCCACTATAAATTTGCCGTCAACGCCTTTATGCAGGAAGAAATGTTGTAATCCGTTGGTTACGGCAATAAACGGCGCACAAAGTGAAACGTTGTACTCAAATGCCTGATCAAAGACAGTTTGTGAAAGCTCAATTTCCGGTGCTTTACATTCCACAACGAGCAAGACCCGTCCTTGACGATCGAAAGAAATCAAATCGTAGCGACGTTTAAGCCCGTTTATTTCCACTTCCTTTTCAACGCATAGCAAAGATTTGGGATAGTGTTTATAATTAATCAGATAATGTATTATATGCTGTCTTACCCATTCTTCCGGAGTGATTACCACATATTTACGGCGTATAACATCAAAAATCATCCGTAAATCATTCTGCTTTTTCAGTTTATAATCAAAGGGAGGCAGCGTAAGTTTCATTTTGTCTTAGGTATTTTTGAATCGACATGGATTTCCAATAAACTACCGTCGCCATAGCTTAAAAAACGGTAATTGTTTTCTAAGGCATGAGCGTAGACCTTGCGCCAATCATCATCTATAGCTGCACTTACCAATAGAAGCAGCGTGCTTTTGGGTTGGTGAAAGTTGGTGAAAAACTTATCCACAACGCGAAATTTGTATCCGGGTACTATCATTATCGTTGTTTCCGCTTTCAAAATCCGTGTTTCTGAAGAATTGAACCAATTACGCAAAGCCGTGAACGCCTGCTCAAATGTGTAATTGTCAGGTAAACCGTAGGCTTCCCATTGACCGAGAGAATAGAAATCCGTCCTACCTTCCATTAACTTTACACACATCCAGTAAAGACTTTCGAGAGATCTGACGGAAGTTGTACCGACGGCTACAATGGAATTGACAGCATTACTTAAAAGCTTTTCTACGAGTTCACGATGCACGGCAATATGCTCTGTGTGCATTTCATGCAAGGTAGCATCAGTTGTTTTCACAGGTTTAAAAGTTCCGGCACCAACGTGCAGTGTCAATTCTTCCAAAATAATTCTCTGTTCCGAAAGTTGTCGCAAAATTTTGTCAGTGAAGTGTAAGCCTGCTGTCGGTGCAGCCACAGAACCTTCCTCTTTGGAGTAAACCGTTTGATAACGTTCTCGGTCTTCTTCACCGGATTCTCTTTTTAAATAGGGTGGTATAGGTATCTTCCCGCAGGCTTCCAATATTTCGCTAAAACTTATTTCACCATCCCACTCAAATCTCACTACAACTTCTCCGGAAGTTTCAACAGCTATCTTTGATGCCTTCAAGGTTAGTGTATGAGATTGATAGGGGAACGATAATTGCAAAGTTTCTTCTTTCCACTTTTTCAAGTTACCCACCATACATTTCCATTCGCATTGCCCACGTGAAGCAAAATTGCTTTCATAATCTTTAGGCATGGCAGGTTCCAAACAAAATATTTCAATCTGTGCTCCTGTGGATTTCAAAAAAACCAGCCGTGCATAAATAACTTTGGTGTTATTGAATACCAACACATCACCGGCATTGAGATAATCTCCGACTTGTTCAAATACGGAATCTTTTATTTCTGCATCTTTGTTTGCGGATTCTTTGTAGAGCAATAGTTTAGATAATTGCCTTGACTCTAAAGGAAATTTTGCAATTTTCTCCTCAGGTAGGTCGTAATCATAATCTGCAATTGAAATAGGCGTCATGTAAAAAGGTTTACTTTTTATTCACAACCTTCTTCACTTCTCTTATTTTGCGCCACACAAAATAAATACCCGCAATTATTAAAGGTATCGACAGAAGTTGCCCCATATCAAGAGGCATACCTACTTCAAATTCTTCCTGAGGTGCTTTTAAAAATTCTATAAGGAAACGACTGACAAATATCAGTAGCAAAAATGCACCGAAAATAAAACCTTGTTTCTCTTTGGCATTGGTTTTCCAATAAATACGGGTGAGCAACCAAAAACTTAACAGATACCATAGAGCTTCATACAACTGTGCCGGATGACGTGGCATTGTTTCATCAAGGCGTACAAAAATAAAACCCCAAGGCACATCGGTAAATTTACCTACAATCTCCGAATTCATCAAATTACCGATACGAATGAAGAATGCTGCCAATGCCACAGGTACCACCGCACGATCTAAAATCCAAAGTAAAGGTTTTTTGGAAACTTTACGTGAATAATACCACAATGTAATTAAAATTCCGACGGCAGCACCATGACTTGCCAAACCTCTATAGCCTATAAATTCAAAGTGGGGTTCAAATCTAAAAGGCAGTATGATTTCCAAAATATGATGCTGATAATAAGCCCAGTCATAAAAGAAACAATGTCCCAGACGTGCACCTGCAAATGTGCCTATTGCTACGTAAATCCAAAGTTTGTCCAACCATTCGATAGGTAATTTCTCGGATTTAAACATCTTTTCTTCCACCTTATATCCAAGTATGAAAGCTAAAACAAAACAGACTCCGTAGTATTGAAGTTTGATGGAACCTATTGAAAAAATTACGGGATCAACATCCCAATTGATAAACAGGGGCAACATAAATTATTCTCCTTTACCGTGACAATTTTTGTATTTCAAGCCGCTACCGCAAGGGCAGGGGTCATTGCGACCTACTTTCGGTCCCACTCTAATCGGTTCCGCCTTTTTGGGCTGTTGTTGCTGACCCTGAGCGGAATTTTCCGAACGTCCTGTGCGCATACGACTTAAATCCGTGCGTTTAACTTCGGCTTCTTTCACGCGTTCCGGCTCTTGCATAGGAATCTGACCTTTCATAAGAGTCGACACAACACTGCGATTAATCTTGTCTACCATAGTTTTGAAAAGATTGTAGGACTCAAATTTGTAAATCAACAGCGGATCTTTCTGTTCATAAGTAGCATTTTGTACAGACTGTTTCAAGTCGTCCATTTCGCGCAACTGTTCTTTCCATGCTTCGTCTATGTGAGCAAGTATCATTGATTTTTCGTAAGAACGCATCAGATCTTCGCCCTGAGTGCGGTAAGCCTTTTCAAGATTTGTAACCACGTTATACATGCGTTGACCGTCAGTAAACGGTACAACAATATTTTTAAACATAGCTCCTCTGTTCTCAAATACATTTTTAATCACCGGATAAGCTTGTTTGGCTATGTTTTCACTCTTTCTGGCATACACTTCTCTCATTTGTCCGTAAACGGCTTCCGTTAATTCTTCCGGTTTTTCTTTTTTAAAATCATCGGAATCAATTTCAAAATCAATTGAGAGTTGCCTCAATACTTCCAATTTAAAGCCTTCATAGTCATTAGCAGGTTGATATTCCGCCACTATTGCTTCACAAACATCATACATATTGTTTGCAACAGCCACTCCGATACGTTCACCAAGCAAAGCGTTACGACGTTGTTTATATATAATGGTACGCTGTGAATTCATCACATCATCATACTCCAACAAGCGTTTACGAATACCGAAATTGTTTTCTTCAACTTTCTTCTGTGCTCTTTCAATTGAACGTGTAATCATCGAATGTTGAATCACATCACCTTCTTCGTGTCCAAGCCTATCCATGACACGAATTATTCTTTCCGAACTGAAAAGTCGCATCAAATCATCTTCCAAAGAAACAAAGAATTGAGAAGAACCCGGATCTCCTTGACGTCCTGCACGACCGCGCAACTGACGGTCAACACGCCTTGAATCGTGGCGTTCCGTACCTATGATTGCCAAACCACCTGCTTCACGAACTTCCGGCGTGAGTTTAATGTCGGTACCACGACCCGCCATGTTGGTTGCAATAGTAACCGTACCGGCTTTACCGGCTTCTGCTACTATGTCGGCTTCTTTATGGTGCAATTTAGCATTCAATACATTGTGTTTTATACTTCTCATCTTCAACATCTTGCTTAAAAGCTCGGATACTTCAACAGAAGTGGTACCCACCAAAACAGGTCGACCCAAACCCACAAGGCGAGTGATTTCCTCAATGACGGCATTATATTTTTCACGCTTAGTTTTGTAAACCAAGTCATTGGAATCGATACGAATGATCGGTTTATTTGTAGGGATAACCACCACATCCAATTTGTATATATCCCAGAATTCACCTGCTTCCGTTTCGGCAGTACCGGTCATACCGGCTAATTTGTGGTACATACGAAAATAATTTTGCAACGTGATAGTGGCAAATGTCTGCGTGGCAGCTTCTACTTTCACATTTTCCTTAGCTTCAATTGCCTGATGCAAACCATCGGAATAGCGTCTACCTTCCATGATACGACCTGTTTGTTCGTCAACTATCTTCACTTTGTTGTCAATAACAACGTATTCCACGTTGTTCTCAAAAAGCGTATACGCCTTCAAAAGTTGGTTAACCGTGTGTACACGTTCCGACTTGATTGCATAATTTTGAATTAGCTGATCTTTCTTTTCCAAACGTTCTTTTTCATCACTAATCGTTCTGTCAATTTCGGCAACTTCTTCTCCTATATTCGGAAGAATGAAGAATTTAGTATCTTCTCCGGCAGCAGTTAGAGTGTCATGTCCGTTATCCGTAAGTTCTATAGAATTATTCTTTTCGTCAATGACAAAGTAGAGAGGATCTGTGATTTCCGGCATACGGCGATTGTTTTCCTGCATAAACTCGTTTTCGGTTTTCAGAAGTATCGCCTTATTACCATGTTCGCTCAAAAATTTAATCAACGGTTTATATTTCGGTAACCCCTTGTGAGCACGCAAAAGCAAAATACCGCCCTCGTGTCTAACCTTAGGATCATCGGAATCCAGAGCAATCTTAGCTTCGTTGAAAATCTTGGTAACCAAATCTCTTTGCATACGAACGATTTTCTCAACTCTCGGTTTATACTCCTCAAACATTTGGTCATCACCTTTAGCAACGGGACCGGAAATAATTAACGGAGTACGAGCATCATCAATCAAAACCGAATCGACTTCATCCACGATTGCATAATTGTGTTTGCGTTGTACAAGATCTTCAGGATGAATAGCCATGTTATCACGCAAATAATCAAAACCGAACTCATTGTTTGTACCGAAAGTTATATCCGCTTCATAAGCTTTGCGCCTTTCAAGAGAATTAGGCTGATGTTTGTCAATGCAGTCAACGGAAAGTCCGTGGAACATATAAAGAGGTCCCATCCATTCCGAGTCGCGTTTTGCCAAATAGTCATTTACTGTAACTACATGTACGCCTCTGCCTGAAAGCGCATTGAGAAATACAGGCAATGTTGCCACCAACGTTTTACCTTCACCGGTAGCCATTTCGGAGATTTTACCCTGATGAAGCACCGTGCCTCCTATAAGTTGCACATCATAATGAACCATGTCCCATGTGGTTTCGTTACCGCCGGCAGTCCATGAATTAAACCATATCGCTTTGTCGCCGTTGATTTCTACAAAATCATGATTAACAGACAAATCTCGATCAAATTGTGTGGCAATTACTTCTATTTCCTCGTTTTCTTTAAATCTGCGAGCAGTTTCTTTCATTACGGCAAAAGCTTGCGGCAATAATTCCGTCAGTATATCTTCAACCTTTTTGTCAATTTCTTCCTCAAGTTTATCAATTCTATTATAAATTTCTTCACGCTCTTCTATAGTGGGACTTTCCTCTTCAATGCGGCGTTTAAGTCCATCAATCTCATCGGTTTCCTCCTTTATGTAATCACGTATTTTGTCTTTTAGTTCGTTACTTTTTTCACGCAACTCATCATGAGTCAAATCTTTGATTTCATCCCATGCGGCATTAACTTTCCCCACAACAGGATAAAGTTCTTTCATATCTCTGTCCGACTTGCTGCCGAACATTTTCTTCATTATTTCCGAAAATCCCATAGCTTATTTTATTTATATCTTGTAGTCAAAATCTGCGAACCACAAAAGTACATGAAAAAAGAGATAACTTAAAATAAACTCCCAATTAATTATAACCTAAAACCTTTATTTTGCGTTTAATCCACCATATTCATTAATTTTTCAATTTATATAAACTCTAAATTATTTATTATGGAAAATGAAATCGTTTCTATGCCACGTATCGGTGAACCGGCACCGTCGTTTACAGCCGTTACAACACAGGGTGTTATTAATTTCCCCGAAGATTACAAAGGTAAATGGGTCATTCTCTTCAGTCATCCTGCGGATTTTACACCGGTTTGCACCTCAGAATTTATGACTTTCGGTGATCGTTATGAAGAATTTAAAGCTCTCAACTGCGAATTAGTAGGCTTGTCGGTTGACGGTTTATTCAGTCATATTGCATGGTTGCGTCGTATAAAAGAAAAACTCGAATTTCGTGATATGAAAGATATTGACGTGCAATTTCCTTTGATTGATGATGTTAGTATGAACGTTGCCCACAAGTACGGTATGATTCAGCCGGCTGAAAGTCAAACATCAGCCGTGAGAGCTGTGTTTTTCGTTGATCCGGAAGGAATCATTAGAAGTTTAATCTACTATCCATTGTCTTTGGGAAGAAATTTCGACGAATTATTGCGTGTTGTGATTGCACTGCAAACATCAGATGAATTTAATGTTGCTATGCCTGCCGACTGGAGACCGGGTGATGAAGTCATTATACCAACTCCTCGCACTGCTCCGAAAGTTGAAGAAAGAGTTGATGACAAACATAGCGGTATGACTTGCCATGATTGGTTTTTCTGCACAAAACCGCTTTCTAAGGAAGAAATAGAAAGGAAACTAAAGGCAAAACTCTAATTGTTCTCATTTTTCAAAGAGAGAGGTTGTCCGCTTTGGCAACCTCTTTTTAGTTTTTACAGATATACTTACGATGTTAGTTTGACTCGCTATTTTCTGTCAAATTTTAATGAGATGAAAAGATTTTGTGTAAATTTGTCAACCTCAATTAATAGGATGATGTTTTATGGGTGTTAGTGAAAATATCAAAGAAATATTAACCGAACTTCCCAATGGAGTTAAGTTAACGGCAGTTTCAAAAACACAATCGCAGGAAGCGATAATGCAGGCTTATGTAGCCGGACAACGTATTTTCGGCGAGAACAGAGTTAAAGAAATTGCAGAAAAACATGTCGCTTT
Organism: Culturomica sp.; assembly: GCA_031262745.1. GTDB lineage: Bacteria > Bacteroidota > Bacteroidia > Bacteroidales > Marinifilaceae > JAISHE01. The sequence goes on from JAISHE010000008.1 coordinate 16,545, forward strand.
ACCTAAGGATATAGAATGGCATTTCATAGGTAATCTACAAACAAAGAATGTTAAATACATCGCTCCTTTTATTGGCTTAATTCATTCGGTTGATTCTCTGGAGTTGCTTGAAAGAATTAATAAAGAAGCACAAAAGAATAATAGAGTTATCAAGTGTCTTTTAGAATTTCACATTGCCAAAGAAGACAGTAAGTCGGGCTTGAATGAGGAAGAAGCGGAACAACTTTTGGATAGTGAGAAATATACTCGCATGAAAAATATAAGTATTGTTGGTGTGATGGGTATGGCAACTTATACGTATGATATGGATGTTGTTAGACATGAATTTCGTAAATTGAAAAGAATTTTTGAGAATTTGAAACAAAAATATTTTAGAGGAGTAGAAGCATTTGCGGAAATTTCAATGGGAATGTCTAATGACTATAAATTTGCTGTAGAGGAAGGTAGCACTATGATTAGGGTAGGTACAGCAATTTTCGGAGAAAGAAATAAATTATAAAAATTAAATGATAAGAATATGGCAAACTTGAAAACAGATTTTGTAGGATTAACTTTGAAAAGTCCGATTATTGCCGGTAGTAGTGGTTTGACTGCCGATATGAATGAACTTGTTGATATTGAAAAAAGCGGTGCGGGCGCAGTTGTGTTGAAATCTATTTTTGAGGAACAAATCATAATGGAAACCGAAAGAACCATAGAATTTTCGGATTTTCCTACACAGGAAGATTACATAAGAGAGTATGTAAAAGCTAATAATTTGCAGCAATACATAGAATTGATAAAAGAAGCAAAATCACGTTTGACTATACCGGTTATAGCGAGTATCAATTGCGTAAAAGACGGAGAATGGTTGGATTATGCCGCTAAAATTGAAGCTGCCGGTGCCGATGCACTTGAATTAAACATATTTACCTTGAATTTGGATGAGTTTAAAGAGAGTAAGGAAATAGAGGAGGAGTACTTCAATATTTTGAGGCATTTGAAAAAGGTTGTCAATATACCTTTAGTGATAAAAATCAGTAATCAGTTTACCAATTTAACGGCATTTGTCAGTAAACTGCATGCACTTGGTGCTTCGGCAGTTACGTTGTTTAATCGTTTCTACGAACCTGATATTGATATACGTACTTTGAGAGTTGAGTCGGCATCCGTGTTTAGTATGCCGGAAGATTTACGTATTCCTTTGCGTTGGACGGGAATATTGTCGGCAAAGGAACCTAAGTTGCAAATTTCCGCTTCAACCGGCGTTCATGACGGTGGAGCAGTTGTGAAAATGTTGCTTGCCGGAGCAACAACCGTACAAGTTTGTTCGGCAATGTATGAAAATGGAATTTCGGTTATAGAATTCATGAATAAGTTTTTAAATGACTGGATGGAAAAGCAATCATTCAACACTATATCCGAATTTAGAGGTAAGCTGTCATATTCCTCAATCAACAACGCTGTACGTTATGAGCGTGCACAATTTATGAAATATTTCAGTAGCAGGAAGTGAAATTTGTCGAAAAATGCTAATGATTTTGTGATTTTCTTTACTTTTGCGGGGAAATCTGTTAAATTTTGCATTAATGAAGATAGAGAGAATGAACGACCTTTTAGAGGTTTTAGCAGCTAAGAGTAAGAAGAAACGCCTTGTGTTGGCATGTGCTAACGAAAACCATTCGATAGAAGCCGTAAATAAAGCGGTGGAAATGGGAATAATAGAAGCGATTTTGGTTGGTGATGAGAAAATCATAAATGAAGTGTGCAGGGAAAACGGTTACAAACTTGGCAATTTTAAGATAATTAATGAACCTGACGATACTATTGCAGTTGCCGAATCCGTTGATATTATTCGTAAAGGCGATGCCGATATTTTAATGAAAGGCTTAATTACGTCCGACAAGTACATGAAAGCTATTTTGAACAAGGAACATGGATTGACACCACAGAATTCTGTTATCTCTCACGTAACGGTTATAGAAAATTCACATTATCATAAGCTCATGATTGTAAGCGATGTGGCTGTTATTCCGTTGCCCGATTTAAATCAGAAGATAGCCATGATTAAGTACGTTGTTAGCGTGGCACGAGAATTAGGCGTAGAAAAACCGAAGGTCGGATTAATTGCACCTTCCGAACAAATTTTACCTAAGGTGCAATCGTCGGTGGATGCGACATTACTTTCCAAAATGGCGGAGAGAGGTCAACTTTGCAGCGGTGCATTCGTTGAAGGTCCATTGGCTTTGGATGTTGCGATAGATAAGGAATCGGCAGAGATTAAAAAAGTACATTCTGAGGTTGCCGGAGATGCGGATTGCTTAGTTTTCCCAAATATAGAATCTGCTAATGTATTTTATAAGGCAAACACCAAACTTGGTGGAGGACAAATCGGTGCAGTAATTATGGGTGCTTCGGCTCCTTGTATACTTTCGTCAAGAGGAGACGATAGTCTTTCTAAACTTAATTCGATAGCATTAGCTACATTAATGGCAAACAAGCAGTAACTAACTTAACTGATGTCGGTATATTTTATAAGCGGAATAGATACGGATGTGGGTAAATCGCTCGTAACCGGAGTAATTGCTCGCACTTTGAGAGATAAGGGAGTGAATGTAATCACTCAGAAATTCATTCAAACCGGTTGCACAGGAATATCGGAGGATGTGCTCACTCACAGGCGTATAATGGACATAGAACCGCTTGATGTGGATTTATATGAAACTACCTGTCCGTATGTGTTCACTTATCCTGCCTCACCGCATTTGGCTGCCGAGATAGATAATCGGGTAATAGATGTGGAGGTGATACACAAAGCAACGGAAGAATTGGAGAGTAGGTTTGAGATGGTACTTTTGGAAGGTGCCGGAGGATTGTTAGTACCTGTTACACGGAATTTTCTTACTATTGACTACATTCGTAAGTATCATTATCCTTTGATTTTAGTGTCGTCTTCAAAACTCGGAAGTATCAACCACACTTTGATGTCGCTGGAGATGTGCAGATTGTATAAGATAGACTTGAGATATGTGGTTTATAACGAGTATCCGGATGAAAGTGAAGAAATTAAAAAGGACACAATTACAATTATTGAGAGATACCTTTATGATTATTTTCCCAAATGTAATTTATTGAGAATGCCTGTAATAAAGGACAATCGCTATCCTGCACTGTTTGTAGACTGGCGAAATCAATGAAACGGCTTGAATTATTATCTCCTGCTAAGGATATTGCTACGGGATTTATTGCAATCAATAATGGTGCGGATGCTGTTTATATCGGTGCACCTGCTTTCGGTGCCCGCAAGGCAGCATCAAACAGTATTGAAGATATTAGAACACTGATAGAATATGCCCACCGCTATTATTGCAAGGTTTTTATCACTTTGAATACTATTCTCTACGATTCGGAACTTTCCGAAGCCGAGAAAATGATACGCCGACTTTATGAAATAGATGCGGATGCCTTGATAATTCAGGATTTGGGAATATTGAAAATGGATATTCCACCTATTGCCTTGCATGCGAGTACACAGATGCACAATTATGATATTGAGCGTATAAAGTTTCTTGATAGAATAGGTTTTCGGCGTATTGTTTTAGCAAGAGAATTGTCATTAGAGCAAATCAGAAAGATACGTGTAGCAGTGAAAGCGGAACTGGAAGTTTTTGTGCATGGTGCATTGTGTGTTTCTTTTAGCGGTCAATGTTATTTATCTCATTTCCTTTCGGGGCGTTCTGCTAACAGGGGTGAATGTGCACAACCTTGTAGAATGAAATGGTCATTGAAAGACAGCTCAGGTAAATTAATCTTGAAAGACAAGTATTTACTTTCATTAAAGGATTCAAACCTGTCTGCTCACATAAAAGATTTAATAGATGCCGGCGTAGATTCATTTAAAATAGAAGGTAGACTGAAAAATCAGGATTATGTTGCTAATGTTACGCAGTATTATAATAACCTTATAAATAGCATAGAACCTGACAATAGAGTTAGTTCCGGTAAAATTATTTCCGATTTCACACCTGCACCGGAAAAGAGTTTCAATCGTTTTTTCACCGATTATTTCATCTCCGGACGTCAGAAGGGATTAGTGAACATGAACAGTCCGAAATCGGTAGGGCAGTTTGTGGGTATAGTTACAAGAACTAAAGATAATGTTATTGAGTCTTCCCTTTCTGAAAAGATTAGTAACGGCGACGGTTTGGTATATTTCTATTCGGGTGAATTGCAAGGGATAAGAGTTAATCGTGTAGAAGGTAATCACTTGTTTTGTTTTGAAGATGTGAACATACCTAAAGGAACGAAATTGTATAGAAACTTTGACATTGATTTCCGTAAACGTTTGGAACAATCTCACACGGAACGTAAGATTTTCGTTGATATAGAATTTAATGTTGCGGATGAAGAAATAAATATTTGCATAACAGATGAGGACGGTAATAAAGTTGACAAACGATTAGCCAACACTTTTGATAAAGCACGAAATGTGCAACAAAAGGATAGAATCACAGAACAATTAAGTAAGTGGGGCGGAACTGAATTTGCATGCAATTCCGTGATTTACACAGGCGAAGTGCTTTTCATATCTTCATCACAAGTTAATGAAATGCGCAGAGAATTATTGACGGCTTTGAGAGAGAAGAGAGAGAGAAATCGTCCGAGATCCGAACATACATTTAGCGATAAGTCAATGGTTTATCCGCTTGCAGCAGATTGGAAATGTAATATCACAAATAGAAAATCAGCCGATTTTTACCGTGAGCACGGTAAAGAACCGGAAGCATACGGTTTGGAAGTGAGCGGTGATTTTGCCGACAAGGAATTGATGAGAACTAAATATTGCATTTTATATGAACTTGGCAGATGCAAGCAACAGCATGATAATAAGGATATAAAATTCCCTTTATTTTTGTTTGGAGTCAATAAATCTTTTCGTTTGGACTTTGATTGCAGTAAATGTGAAATGACTGTAAATACCGATAAATAATTGCAGATTTTTTATTTCAATCCGGATAATGAAATGGCGATAGCCAATGGTAGCAGCCACTATATGCCTCCTGCTAATATTAGAAAAATGGCAGAAGATTTGGCATTTTTGCCTGCCTATTTTACGGGTGATGGCGACGGAGTGATTGTTACAAACGATTTTCCTGCGGAATTTGCGGAAAAACAAAGGGAATTATTCGGTATCTCACCTGAATTATGCACTTTCAATAAATTACCGCCCAATTCCGATTACCGTTTGGAGGCTTGGGGAGTTAGTCCACGTTTGGATTCTTTGTTTGGTCAATCACTTTGGAAAGAAGAATTTAGAGATTTGGTAAGTCGTAAGACGGCTAAAACTTGTTTGGAACGACTTGTAGAAATTTTCCCTGAGCTTGAAACGAAAATAATACCTGATATAGTTTATTCCATTGAGGAATTGGAATGTATATTAATCAAATCGGAACAAGGAGTAGTTGTAAAATCGCCATGGTCATCGTCCGGTAAAGGTCAATTACGTTTAACAAACAGTTACATTTCTTCAAAAGAGCAAGAATGGTTGCAGGGCGTTTTAAATAAACAGGGCTATTTTATGGTTGAACCGCTTTTGGATAAAATCTTGGATTTTGCCATGCAATTCCGTTGTGAAAGTAGGAGTGTGGTAAGTTATAAAGGTTATTCATCTTATATCACTGACAGTAGCGGTAAGTATAAAGGTAATTACGTATGTTCGCAAGCAGCTTTTGAGAACAAGATTACGGCATATATAAGTGCCGGTTTCTTAGAGGAAATTCGTCATGCGCTTGTTGATATATTAAGTGAACTTTTTACGAGTTACAAAGGTTATCTTGGTGTGGATATGATGATTTATCGGGATTTGCAAGGTAAATATCGACTGCAACCATGCGTTGAAATAAATGTGCGATACAATATGGGACTTTTATCTTCCGCTATTTACAATCGTTTAGTGGCACCGACTTCCTCAGGATTTTTTTCAATAGACTTTCATTCTCAAAGAGGTGAAGCCTTAAAAATTCATAATAACAAACTTAATGCTCATCCTTTGGAGATGAAAAACGGCAGAATTGTTTCCGGATATACTAATTTGACACCCGTTAATGAAACCACTTCTTTTGTAGTCTCTATTTGTATTCAGGATGTCTCATTTCCCATGCTTTAGCATAGGAGCACACAGGAGTTACCTGTAAATTTTCCGACTTTGCATATTCGTAGGCAGCTTGCACCAGAGCGGCTGCAACGCCTCTACCTTCTATGCGACGCGGCACAATCGTGTGCATGATAAGCATACTGTTATTGTAGAGTTCGTACTCAACATAAGCAGTAGCATTGTCTACAATTGTTGTAAACAGATGATTTTCTTTGTCGTGGTTGATTGTATATTCCATAATTTAAGTTTTAGATATTTATATACATTAGAGTTTAGTCGAGCATTAGACTGATATACGGATGTTGCGGGAAAATCAATGTCGGTAGTTGTTGTATTCCGATTTCCCGACAGTTGCTGGAAGTCGGCATTGTTGATTGCTTACAATTACCGTCTTTCACGGAAAAGTATCCGTTATTTATTTCCAATAAATCGTCGGTCAAGTAAATTTCAAATGTTTGTTCCGGATTATTTTTCGCATATATTTGCAATGCTTTTAAAGCATTGATTATTCGTAGCATACCGGATTTTTTGAAATAATTTCCTACGTTTGGACTTTTGCAAATCAGTGATTTCCTTTTCCAGTGGTTACCGGCAGTTTGCAATAGATGATTTTTTATATCCGAAGAGTCGGCAAATAATTCATATACCCTCACACTGTCTTTATCATCACCGGCAACAGTAAACATCATACCGTCAATTTGATTATCCGAATTACGTGAAACAAAAAATTTCCCTTCTGCAATAAAAAGATCTTCCAATATTGTCGAAAAATCATATCTATCATGAAGAAAAGTAAAATCACGACTATTGGCATGACTATTAAAATAGTAGTATAATTCATCAAAACAAACGGAGGCTTCTTTTCCTTCTACCTGTGTGATATTAGAATTGTTGATAGGATATTTTATAGAATATTCCTCAAATGCCGATTGAAAGATTTCGCTATAACCGAATTTTGAGTAATAAGAATACAACCAATCTTCTTGCGGAATGAGAGCTGTAAATGTGAAATCTTTTTCCGATGCATATTTTATCGCATTTTGCATCATAGTTGTCATATAGCCTTTACCTCTCTCGTCGGGAATGGTACATGCTCCGGAGATATATGCCGTACTTTGTTTATATGTGTAGAATGAAAAAGGGTATGGAAGCATCATCATTGCTGCAATCAAATTATTTCCTTTATATAATGAAACGGAATTTTCCGGCATGAATTTTCGTTCAAAGTAAAAACGGATAAATTCGTCCGTATCATCAGGAAAACAGATTTTCCAAAGCCGACGATAGTCAGCGTCTAATCGTTTGTTTTCTTCACTATACATTTTTCAGTCATAAGCACAGGATGATATGAAAGTTTTGCTTTACGCAAACCTTCTAATCCCATATCTTCCTCTCTATTTATGTAAATATAGTTTTCCGGTAACGATGCTGCAAATTCACGATTTATGATATTGTATGCACCTTCAAAATCACTGTCTGCCTTTTCAAACATCGTATCGAAACATTCATTGTTTATTGGAGTTCCGAGCGTGAAAGCTACTATTTTATCATTAACCCAAATTGCACCACCTATTGCACCTAATGTTTCAAAATTGTTGAGAGCAGTTTTTAAAGCCTCATATTCAAAGCGCATACTGTCATTTTCGTCGCAATTTCTTTTCCTACACCACTCTTCTTCCAATTGCAAACAATACGGCAATATGTCAACGGTCAATGGACTGTACTTATAGGTATATTCTTTTTTAAACTTATTGATATGATTCCTTTTAGCTTGATAATTCTTACCTGTCAATTCCGTCAAAGCTTTTCTTGAATAAACATAATCATAAAGATTTCGTTTTTGGTGGTAGGAGAATTTTTCGGGAGCATATTTTTTAATAGCCTCAATCATTTCTTTTTGAGAACATTTAAAAGTCAAATCTTGCCCTTCGTTAGCGGAATATCCGTCCAATTTACGAATTATTTCTGTTTTATCGCCACTACCGAGAATATTCAGATAGGTATATTTACCATTAAACGAATATCTGATAACCAAGTAATTGTCAATTAAAGCAAAACTACTTTCTGTGGCTGCATGCCAACATATCAAATTGCCGAAAGAATATTCACAATCATAATTTGCGTACTTAAAAGTGTAAGAAGTAATTAATTCTTTATCTTGTAATGTAATTGGTTTAAACTCAATCATTATTGTTAAATCTTAATGAAAATTGGAATTGAACGCAAAGGTATACGAAAATTTTGGGTTATGAGTTATAAAAGTAGTATTACCTGAAAATTGCCGAATGAGTAATATTACGGTAATAAACCTGCATTTGGTAGTTGAAATTTATCGTCAAATTAATCTAATAAAAATTTCTTAATTATTGAAGAAATGCGTACATTTGCGCCGTTGAACACAACATAATGTCTAACTCATTAATTATAAAAGAATTAAATTTTATGACTGAAGAAACAAAAGAATTGCAAAATGAAGTTGCAGTTGAAGAACAAAAAGATGCTCAGCCTGCTGTTGCTGAGAAAGTAGCGGTTAAAACCGTTAAGACCGACACTAAGGAACCCGAAACCGATTTTGATTGGGATGCATACGAAAAAGATGCGGTTGTAGGGGTTGCCGACAAAGGTGCACTTGAAGAAAAATATGCCGAAACTCTGTCAAAAGTAGTTGAAAAAGAGGTGATAGAGGGAACGGTGATTTCGATGAACAAGAGAGAAGTGGTAGTTAACATCGGTTTTAAGTCCGACGGTATCATTTCCTTGAACGAATTTAGATATAATCCTGATTTGAAGGTTGGCGACAAGGTAGAAGTATATGTTGAAACTCAGGAAGATAAAAAAGGTCAGCTCACTCTTTCCCACAAACAGGCACGTGCATTGCGCAGTTGGGATCGTGTGAATGAAGCTTTGGAAAAAGAAGAAGTTGTAAAAGGCTACGTAAAATGTCGCACTAAGGGAGGTATGATTGTTGATGTTTTCGGTATCGAAGCATTCTTGCCCGGTTCGCAAATCGACGTGAAGCCTATTCGTGATTATGATATTTATGTGGCTAAGACAATGGAATTCAAGGTTGTGAAAATCAATCAGGAATTTAGAAATGTTGTTGTTTCCCACAAGGCATTGATTGAAGCCGAACTCGAACAACAGAAGAAAGAGATTATTTCCAAATTGGAAAAAGGTCAAGTGTTGGAAGGTACGGTTAAGAATATCACCACTTACGGAGTGTTCATTGACTTGGGAGGTGTTGATGGTTTGATACATATCACCGACCTTTCATGGGGACGTGTAAATCATCCTAACGAAATTGTTCAGTTGGATCAGAAGTTGAATGTTGTGATACTTGATTTTGATGATGAGAAAAAACGTATTGCACTTGGCTTGAAACAACTTACTCCTCATCCGTGGGATGCACTTGATCCGGATTTGAAAGTCGGCGACAAAGTTAAAGGTAAAGTAGTTGTGATGGCTGATTATGGTGCATTCGTTGAAATTGCTCCGGGAGTTGAAGGTTTGATACATGTTTCCGAAATGTCATGGTCGCAACATTTGCGTTCCGCACAGGATTTTATGAAAGTTGGAGACGAAGTGGAAGCAGTTGTATTGACGCTTGACCGTGATGAAAGAAAAATGTCGCTTGGTGTTAAGCAATTGAAAGAAGATCCTTGGAAAGATGTGGATACGAAATATGCCGTAGGTACAAAACATTCGGCAATTGTTAGAAACTTTACCAATTTCGGTGTATTCGTAGAAATTGAAGAAGGTGTTGACGGATTGATTCATATTTCCGACCTTTCATGGACGAAGAAAGTGAAACATCCTGCCGAATTTACCAAGATAGGAGATACAATAGATGTTGTTGTTTTGGAAATAGATAAGGAAAACAGAAGATTGAGTTTGGGACACAAGCAATTGGAAGAAAATCCTTGGGATGTTTTTGAAACAATATTTACGGTAGATTCAATCCACGAAGGAACTATCACCGAATTATTCGATAAAGGTGCTGTGATTTCATTGCCTTATGGTGTTGAAGGATTTGCAACACCGCGTCATCTTGTAAAAGAAGACGGAACTCAAGCTAAGGTTGATGAAAAACTTGAATTTAAGGTTATTGAATTCAGTAAGATAGCTAAGAGAATTATACTTTCTCATTCACGTGTTTACGAGGATGCTCAGAAGCAGGAAGAAAAAGCTAAAAAGAATGCCGAAGAAAAATCCAATACCAAAGCCGTTAAAATGGTAGCTGATAAATTGGAAAAAACCACTTTGGGTGATATTTCCGAGCTTGCTGCATTGAAGGAACAAATGGATGAGGAAAAAGCTAAAAAATCTGCTGCAAAGAAATCTAAAAAAGCAGAAGAAGTTTCCGAACCTAAGGCTAAGAAAGTAGAAAAAGCAGTTGAAGAAACTGTTGCCGAAGTTCCTGCGACCGAAGAAGTTAAAAAGGAGGAAACCGAAGTGAAAACAGAAGAATAGACGGAGTATATAATTGTGAAATTTGAACTTACCGTACTTGGGTGCGGCTCTGCCGTACCGACTTCCGTAAGAAACTCTGCCGCTCAAGTGCTGAATGTGCTTGAGCGGCACTTTCTTATAGACTGTGCCGAAGCCACGCAGTTGCAGCTCAGACGGTTTCATATACCTTATACTAAGATTAACCATATCTTTATTTCACATCTGCACGGCGACCATTTTCTGGGTTTGTTCGGCTTACTTTCGACCTTATCTTTGCAGAATAGGAAAGGAGAGATTCACTTGTATGCCGATGAACGTTTGAAGAAAATTCTGGACTTCCAGTTTGGAATAATGAATATGAAATTGTCATACACTCTTGTTTTTCATGCTCTTTCGCGTAAGCAGGAGTTACTTTATGAAGATGACTTGCTCACTGTCGAATCGTTCCCATTGAAACATCGTTATGATGCTCCCGCATCCGGTTTCCTTTTTAGAGAGAAGGAACGTTTAAGGACGATACGCAGGGATATGGTTGATGCTTGGGAGGTGCCGATTGCTTTTATGCAGAACATTAAGCGTGGAGAGGATTTTGTTACTAAGGACGGTCGTGTGGTTGCCAATAGGCAGTTAACACTTCCTGCGCCTGCTCCGCGTTCCTACGCTTATATGTCCGACACCGTTTATCGTGAAGAATTTGCGGAATATGTGAGAGGAGTAGATTTGCTTTATCATGAGGCAACCTACGGTAGGGGTTTTGCACATTTGGCAAAAGAAACGTTTCATAGTACAGCCGAACAGGCTGCAATGTTGGCGAAAAAAGCCGATGTAGGTAAATTGCTTTTAGGGCATTTTTCTTCGCGTTATCCGACGTCCGAACTCCTTTTAGACGAAGCGATAGCGATTTTTTCCAATACTTTTGTTTGCCATGACGGCGACGTATTTGATGTACCTTATAAGAAGATTTAGTAGAGGTTTTATTTAGTTTTCACATTTAGATGGCAGAATTGCTATTTTGCTTATGTGAAAAAATGTATATATTTGTTCACGACAAATAAGGGGCATGGTTTTAGTGCCTGCGGAATAAATAACTAAATAAACATAGGGTCTATTATGGAGCGAATATCATTACTTTCAATCTTTTTAATCCTTTTTTCTTTTAGTGTCAGCAGTCAGGAAATGACTATATCGGAGTTTAAGGAATTTCCGATGGATATGGATGCCAAGTTGAATTATCCGAAAAAGAATATTAACGACGGCGAGTTGTTTGCCATAATCAAGGTGGAAACGTCTTTAAAGTGTGAGGACTTTCAGTTGTTCGATTTCGGCAGTGTCGGTAACGGCGACATAGATTGCTCTAACGGCAACCGTTGGGTTTATGCGCCTGCAACGGCAACTAAGTTGTCGATAAATCACCGGCTTGCAGGCTCGATAGTTAATTTTCCTTTGCCAATGCAGTTGAAAGCCGCTACCGTCTATAAGATGAAAATCGAAAGCGGGAGGCAGATAAGTCGCATTGAGGAAACATTGACTTACGGTTATCTCGTTGTGGAAAGCAATGTTGACGGAGCTTTGCTTAAGATTTTTAAGGACGGTAGTGAAATTAAAAGCGACTATATTTCAGATAAAGATAAAACTATAACGCTTGCTCCGGGGCAGTATACCTACACGGTTGAAGCCGTAGATTATGAAACGGAGCGCGGTGTGTTTATAATAAAAAACGAAGAGAGTAGTAGTTTGGTAGCTAAGTTAAGATCTTCAATGGGCAGTTTATCGGTTAATTCTTCTCCCGAACAGGGAGCTTACGTTAATATAAACGGCAAAAAACAGGAGAGAACAACTCCTGCGACTTTCCCTTTGCGTAAGGGCAATTACCAAATCACGGTTTATAAGGATTTGTACAAACAAGCGGAAGCGACTGTTACGGTTTCGGCAGGCGAGCAGTCGGTTTATAATGCCGTACTTTCGGCAAACTTTGCGGAAGTGGCGGTGGATGCGCCTGCGGGAGCTTACGTTTATATCGACGGCAATCAAAGCGGTGAGGGCAAATGGGCGGGACGTTTGGAGGTGGGTTTGCACAATATAGAAGTGAGGAAAGCCTCTCACTCGTCTTTTAAAACGAGCGTAACTTTGGCAAACGGAGAAAAGAAATCAATAGCAGTGCCGTCGCTTGCGCCTATTTACGGTAAACTTAATGTTATTACGGATCCTGCGTATGCGCAAGTATTTATAGACGGAGTGGAGTATGGAAGCAAAACGCCCTGCGTGGTGAAAGACGTGCTTGTTGGCGATAGGAAAGTAAGGCTTATTCCGGCATCTTCGGAATATGAAACTTTGGAAACAACAGTGAATGTTTCGGAAGGTAAGATTACGGACTTAAACAAAACTTTCACTGAAAAGCCTAAGGCTGTTGTTGCCACTGCCACTGTAAACAAAACTTCTGCTACTTGCGGCGCAGATTTCACCGACAGTCGGGATAATCAGGTTTATTCTACGGTAAAAATTGGGAGTCAGTGTTGGATGTCGAAGAATTTGAATTACGGCAGTAGAGTAAGCGGAGATGATTATGACACACACAAGCGCACCGGCGTTCAAAAGATATGTTATGAGAATTCGGAAAGTAATTGCAGTAAATACGGCGGTCTTTATAATTGGAATGAGGCTGTAAACGGCGAAAATTCCGGCAGTATAAAATATGTTAGTGGCAGTTCCACAATGATTCAAGGCATTTGTCCTGATGGTTGGCATGTTCCGAGCGATGAAGAGTTTAAAACTTTGGAAAAATATCTCGGCATGTCTTCGTCAGAGGCAGACAAAGAATGGGCTTGGCGTGGTACAGACGAGGGTCGCAAATTAAAGAGCCGAGATTATTGGGACGTATCTTCTTCCACTTCGGGCACCAACAGTAGCGGTTGGGACGGGCGTCCGGGTGGCGGCCGGAATAACTCCGGTGGTACGTTCGACTACGTTGGCGCGTACGGCTACTGGTGGTCGTCATCAGAGAACAGTTCTTCCGATGCGTGGACCCGGCATCTGAACTACCCTGAGGCTAGGGTCTACCGTAGCAACTTCAATAAGTCGTATGGCTTCTCCGTCCGTTGTTTGCTGAATGATGTAATTTTAGGGGAAGTTCCTAAAAAAACGGATACTTTGGAAACAACAGTGAATGTTTCGGAAGGTAAGATTACGGACTTAAACAAAACTTCCACGAGTTCCGATGAAGACGGATACTTTATTGATGGCAATTTAATGATTATGAAACAAGATTTGGGAGGGTTAGTTAAATATAAAACTGCAAAAGGAATGTGTGAGGAGTCTCGATTGGGAGGATTTTCGGATTGGAGACTTCCTTCTGATTCGGAATTAGGAGACATTTATCGCAATAAGAATCACATTGACGTTAAGGCTATATTTGATAGTTTTCAATCGGATTGGTATTGGAGTAGCACTCCTTACTCCGGTAATAATCACGGGGGATTAGACTTTAGTGTCGGTCTGCAGAACATTCATTATAGCGACCTTGAGAAGGTTCCCTATCGTAGGTGTCGTTGTGTTAGGGATGTCCGGTGAGAACCGTAGGGCGCGTTGCATGCAACGCCCGAAAATATACACCGACATTGTCGTCGGGCGTATGCCATACGCCCATACATTACAGGCGTTGCGGATATTATATTGTGTGCCATGAAAAATTTTCTAACATTATTTTGCGGATATTAAAAATTATTTTTTACATTTGCACTGCAATAGTTTCTTTGTAAAAACCATGGTATATTTCGCCTCTTTTTTCCCCTTTTTCGGTCTTTTCTGTTTTCATTTTGACATGATGTAATTGTTTAAAAATATTGCAGTTAGCTTCTTTTTGCAAACGCCCCATTTCCTTGATTTTCACCGATTTTTGACCCTCAATAGACCATGGTTTTTCGAAATTTTTAATTTGTGCCTGTATTCTGCTGAGCACAAGTGTTTTAGCTAATAATGTTAGGTTCAATTCAAAGCCGTCTGTTTTTTTAAGCGGCGACACTGTAATGATTTCATTCTCACTGTCTTGGGATCATTCATGGCGGGATGACTTTAACTGGGACGCAATTTGGGTTTTTGGTAAGTGGAGCAAGGGTATGGAGGACTCTTGGCACCACTTAAAGCTCTTACCCACAGGGCATTTAGCACCTTCGGACTTCACTTATGACGTCGGAAGTATTGATGCTAACAATGCGGGCGGAGTCTTCCTTATGCGTGCCGATCAAGGCAGCGGGAACGTTAATAATCAGACGTTTACAATCAAAACTATGCGTTCAAATATAGGCAACATAACTGAAGAAAACATCAATGAAAATGACGTTTTCCTTTCTCTTTCTGCCATTGAAATGGTCTACATCCCTTACGGGGGCTACTATTTGGGTGATGGTGCAACACCTAATCGTTTGGGCAGCAACAACGGCGGAATGATAGCCGTGAACAGCGAAGATGCTTTGAGTGTTTACCCCGTTACATCAGGCAATGTCGGCTCTGTGAAAAGTTTGCCTGCCACTTTTCCCAAAGGCTACAAGGGTTTCTATTGCATGAAATACGAAGTTAGTCAGGAACAGTATGTCGGTTTTCTTAACAATCTTACCCGTGCTCAACAAAAGGCTCGCATAGGAAATGATCTTGATAAATTAAAGGTAGGAGAGTACGTTTTCGGCGATAAATCTCGTCCAAGCTATAGAAACGGTATTTGCGTTCTTTCCAATCTTTCGGGTCAGCCTGCTATTTTCGGTTGCAACTTAAATCCTGCGGAGCCTTATTTCGGAGAGGATGACGGAAAATGTATAGCTTGCAATTATCTTACGCCTGCCGATATGTTGGCTTATTGCGATTGGGCATGTTTGCGTCCGATGAGCGAATTGGAATATGAAAAGGCTTGCAGAAAACCTTATCCTCAGGCAGCTATTGCGGGCGAGTTTGTTTGGAACTCAGCAAGCGGCATTAACGGTTTTAATGCAAAAAGAGATTTGCTCAACGCCGGCAAGATTAGTGAAAAACCTTCTTCAGCTACAACTAACGTCAATTATGATAATGCCGATTTCGGACCTGT
>JAISHE010000023.1 GCA_031262745.1 Culturomica sp.
AACGTCCGTCGCGCATGGTTGGCGAAACATCCTTGTCCACCACGCCTTCGGATTGTGCGCTGCGCAAGATGGCATTCAGCGAACGGGATATGCCGCTCATCGTGCTTGCCAGCTCGCGACGGATACGTGAAAGTTCAGCGGAGGCCGTGTCTTTTATTCGTCCATATTTATCGAGGATAGCATCTATTTTTGTGATGAGTTGCGGGAAAACAGCGACGTCTCCAGCCAGTCGATGCAGCTCGGGATAGGGAATATCCGTGCCCTCTTCGTCGTCTGTTTTAAGGAAGCGAACGATGTTTCGGATCGTCTCGAGTGAGCGGCGAAGATCGAAGAGTTCCTGTTCGTCGAGGTACATTCCTTCCACATGTATGCGGCGCAATGAGGGGCGAACATCGAAGAAATATTGGTCGGGAAAGCCCTCCTCTTCCTGCAGGATGCGGACAAATTCGTTGGTTTGCAGCAGTCGTTGGCGCACTTCGGCATAGTTGTCCGAGAAAGCCATCTGTGCCACTTTTTCTTTGCCAAGCGGGCTGAGGCATTGTTCGGTCAGTAGCTGCCTGACCTGTTCGAACTCTATCTTTTGCTCGAAACTTTGGGGGTATATCATGTTCGTTTTTCGGCTTATAGGGCACAAAAATACGGGTTTCGCCTAAAATTTATGCGCTCTGTGCTTGCAATTTTAAAGAACATCTTTACCTTTGCACCCGCAATTCACAATAACACTTGTTCTTGTGATTTTGGAGAGATGGCAGAGTGGTCGATCGCGGCGGTCTTGAAAACCGTTGAAGTGAGAGCTTCCGGGGGTTCGAATCCCTCTCTCTCCGCAAGGTTAATAGTAATATAATGTTCGTGTTGAGGGCTAAAATCGGTTTACACTGTTTTAGCCCTCATTTTTTGTGAATATAGTTAGAAGCGTTTTTTTACGATTGCATGGCGTGCGGCGTGGTGTTGCGAAAAGGTATTTGAGAAACATCCCGAAATGTTGAGCGGTAAAACGGATGAATTGATAAACTTTGTTATGCGACAAAAGCATAGCGGAATGCGTAGGATTTTGCTATCCGTTTTGCTTGACATGCCGCTGCCGGAACTGTTCCCCGTCGCATTTATGGATTTTTGTTACGAGCGCATACTTGATCGTAATGAAAAAGTTGCGGTGCAATCTCTTTGCATCAAAATAGTTTACAAACTCTGTCTTTTGGAACCGGCATTATTTTCCGAGTTACAAGCCGTTCTTGAAAGTATAGAATTATATGTTTCTTCTCCCGCCATAAAAAGTTGTATCTGCAACACCTTGAAAAAGATACGGGACAAAAAAAGTCGCCCGACATTGTTGTAGCGAGCGACTGTAATGGAATAAAGATTAATAGTTCTTCGGATGTTTATTCTTCTGCTGCCTCCGGTTCCCCCAAGGCAAGACTGAATACCACTTCCTCAGTGGACACATTTATAACGTCGTAGCTATAAGTGCCATGCCAACTTACTGCTCTCAGAGTCTCGGCTGCTGCCTCGCAAGCTGTCCTCACTTGTAAGTCGCATTTCTCTTGGCTACCGGTGAGAGAGAACGGTGAACTTGTAACTTCGAGTTCTGTGTAAAAAACGCTCTCAATAGTTGTCATCTCCTCAATCATCTTCTCCAAGTTTGATGATAAATCGCCGGAGCTGGAAAATGAGAAGGATGCGAATCCTGCCGAATAATAATAAGTTTTGTCGCCGTCATCTTTGCTGCATGAAGCGAGTAGTGAGATACTACCAATCAATAATAAAGCGAGAATTAATTTTTTGCGTAACATTTGAGTATGTATTTATATGGTTAATATATGGTTAATAAAACGGTCTGCAAGTTATCACAATATTTTCAGATTACAAAATCATCTTAAACGGGTTATTCTGACAAGTCCGTTACCACTACGCGCTCCGGTGGACATAGAAGCATTGGTGAAAACATATCCGCTATAATGATTAGGAGACCCTGAGGGGGAACTTGAATCTGAAGAAGCCACCGCATTACATCCGCTCATGCCGGAAACAAAACCGGAACCGCCACCACCTGTACGAAGTAACTGTGAATCTGATGTACTACCACTACTACCACCTTTACCACCCCAATAACCACCGCCGGCACCGCCACCGGCAGTTTTCCCATCACCACCGGCTCCACCAGGAGCTCCGGTACCAAACGCATATCCGGTAGTTTGGGTTCCTTGACGACTATAAGAATCTGTTCCACCTGTAATTCCACCACCTGTTCCGACAGAAGCAGCAGCTGTGTTGCCTCCGGCTCCTCCTCCGGCAACCATTATTCTGGAATATAAATTGCCGCTTGTCAAACGTATATCCGTTCCGCCACCGCCACCACCACCTGTGTCATCATTACTTGAAGCTGTACCGTCGTCACCTCCCTTTCCTCCACCATTCCAACCTCCGGCTCCGCCGTATTGTTTGGTGGTTCCATCACTACCTTTACCTCCTACATATATATACAATTTCAAATCTCCTTTTAACTCTATATCACCCTTTGCATATCCACCATATTTTCCGGAGTACGTTGAATAACCACTACTCCTTCTGTTTGCCCAAGTTGTTCCACCTTGTGCACCCCAACACTCCATACTGTAAGTGCCCGCAGCAAGAGTTACACTCTTATATGCCCCCGAATAAGGTATTTCACCATTTATTGATATAGTTCTAACAACAGAATCCGTGCATCCGTCGTTGATATGTCCGATCAAATAAAAGGTAAGAGCACAATAATCTCCTACATTAACATTTACCTGTTTACTTGTCGGTGTTAAATAAAACGAAGCGGGCGATTCCTGTAAGGCAAACGAAAACAGTTCTACAACATCATTGGTCGCTATACTTACAGTACTGCCTGCACTAAACGTGCTTTCTCCTGTAGTAAATGGATACGGAGCCAACTTAACCGAAAATTCCGTACTTGCTTCACCTACGGCACACGTGGCTGTTCTCTTGAATGTGAATGTTTGCATCGAAGAGGTTCTTGACGTATTATTTAAATATGTAAGCACATCTTTAGCCTCTCCTTCTATAAGTTTGAAAGTAGTGGAACCCGGAAGTTTCACATACCAACTATAAAAGATTTGCATATCCATACAGGATGCTTTCGTAACGCTTGACAACTCTATTGCTAAATTTGGACAAGTGTATTCGGAACTTGTGATTGTTCCCGCATCAATCGTAAAATTGCCACCGCCACCAAACGTATGCACTGCGCGAAAACCTATTGTGCTGTCTCTCACGTTGGAAACAGTATCTCTTGAACGATCCGAAATAGTTATCTCATCATCACTCATGCTTGCAAAACTGCCGCCCTTAGCTATAAAAGAAGCAGCTGTGTTGTACCAAATCGTTGTGGCGACATCGCTCGCTCCGGAAGCATCTATTTCGCCGTTGCCATGAGAAGCAGAAACATCGGATGTATTGAAATTGCTGCCGGCATTCACCGAATAACACATCTCTGCAACATTTCCGCTCATCTCCATCAAACCCCAAAAAGTGGCTCCTGCCTGCGTCTGCGTAGAATTCGAAGTGCCGAAACTCGCACTGCGAACAGGTCCGAAATCGGCATTATCATAATTCACATTAGTCGCCGTCAAAGAAGGCTTTTCACTAACCTTACCCGCATTCAACAAATTATCTGCACGTAAAGCATTTACGCCGAAATCACTGTTCCAAGCATATTCTCCTGCCACCGACTCCTGAGGGTAAGGTTTTCTACAAGCCTTTTCAAACTCAAATTCGCTCATCGGACGCAAACATGTCCAATCGCAATAAGCCAACATATCGGCAGGCGTCAAATAATTGCACGCAATACATTTGCCATCATCCTCACCGAAATAAGGTTCGGCGGGATTAAGGTTGCAGCCGAATACTGCCGGCGCATCAGAAGAATTCGCAATAACACAAATACCATTTCTATAATTCGGGCGAGATTTATCGCCAAAGACATATTCACCTACTTTTAAAGAATCAAGATTATTACCGATTCGTACTTTTTGCTGAGCACGGGTAAGGTTGTTGAGAAAACTTACATATTGCTCCTGACTTACTTCATATTTCATACAATAAAAGCCCTTATATCCTTTTGGAAAAGTCGCAGGCACGTTCATAGATGCGCCTATTACACCGCCACTTACGGGATAAACAGTTAAGGTATCTTCTCTTGCAATTGCTATCGGTTCTCCGTAACTATTAGCAAGTCTATTAAGCATAGCTCCGTCACCAAGGTAGTAGCCTCCATAAGGGATATAAACCATTTCTATTGCAGCAAGACTAAGGAAAATGTCATTATTTGCAATACTTGTGTCGGCAATATTACCAAAATCATTACGCATAGTTTTAATGGTAAACGTCTTATTATTAACGTTTGAGCCACCTTTTTCGGAAAGCATAAGAAAAACTCCTCCTGCACGCGAATTATCAATATTTCCAACGTCATAAGTGAAGCCCGAAGGTGCGGAATGCCCTGACGGCAAGAGTTTTAGATGGTGCCACGTGTCTTCCATACCCACTGTGTACTTCCCAAAGACCCAAACTGCATCCCAATTAAAGTCATCGCGCCAAGCATGATCCCAAGACAGTGAAAATGAAATTATTACAGTGTCTCCCTTAAAAGAAACATTCGGTTGTGTGTTAAATCTTACGTTATTGCCTAAAACATTTGTGCTCAACAAGATACAGCCACAAATTAAAAAAATTCGAAATACATGGGTTTTTTAGGCTCAAAAATCGGTGAAAATCAAGCAAATGGGCTTGTTCGCAAAAAGGAGCTAACTGCAACATTTTTAAAGAATTATATCATGTCAAAAATGAAACCGGAAGAGACCGAAAAAAGGGAAAAAAGAGGCGTAAAAACCCATGGGTTTTCAAAATTCTTAATTTGTGCCTGTATTTTGTTGAGCACAAACGTTTTAGCCAACAATGTGAGATTTAATTCAAAACCGAGCGTAAGTTTTAACGGCGACACTGTAATGATTTCATTTTCATTGTCTTGGGATCATTCGTGGCGCGATGATTTTAATTGGGACGCAGTTTGGATATTCGGAAAATATACGAGAGGAACCATAAATGAGTGGAGCCATTTGAAACTTTTACCTACAGGGCACAGAACTCCTGCCGGTTTCACCTTTGATTTGGGCAATATTACTTCCTCCGCAGCCGGCGGATTGTTTTTGATGCGCTCAGAAAGAGGTGGCGGCAATGTGGTTTCCAAAAACTTTACCATAAAAACCATGCGTTCAAACATGGATAATATCACACAGGAGGACGTAGAAAACAATAGGATTTTTCTGACTCTTTCAGCGGTGGAAATGGTCTACATTCCTTACGGTGCATACTATCTTGGCGACGGAGCCACGGCAGACCGTCTCGGCACCGGCACCGGAGAACCTATTGCCATTAGCAGCGAAGAAGCTTTGCCGATTTATAAGGTGGGAGACGACACGCTTGCAAGCAGTGCTATCACAGTGCCCGCAACTTTCCCAAAGGGTTATAAGGGTTTCTACTGCATGAAATACGAAGTGAGTCAGGACGAGTACGTCAGCTTCCTCAATACTTTGACCCGCTCTCAGCAGCAGGCACGCATAGGAAATAATCTTGATTCTCTGAAAGTGGGAGAATATGTCTTCGGCAGTAAGTCGCACCCCGATCACCGTAACGGCATTTGCGTGCTTTCAAACGATTTGTCGAAGCCTGCGATTTTCGGTTGCAATCTCAATCCTGCCGAGCCTTATTTCGGCGAAGATGACGGAAAATGTATAGCCTGCAATTACCTTACGCCCGCCGATGTGTTGGCTTATTGCGATTGGGCTTGCCTTCGTCCGATGAGCGAACCGGAATATGAAAAGGCTTTCAGAAAACCTTATCCTCAGGCAGCCGTAGCGGGTGAGTTTGTTTGGAACTCTGCAAGCGGCGCAATCAGTTTCACGGGTGCATCCGGTATTTCAAACAGTGGTAAGGTCAACGAAAAACCGTCTTCTCCACAGACTAATGTAAATTACAACAATGCTGCCTTTGGTCCCTTGCGCAGTGCGAGTTTCGGCACGTCTTCAACTACGCAGACGCAGGCAGGTGCCACATTTTGGGGTGTGATGGAGATGAGCGGCAACGTGGCAGAGCTTTGTTATTCCGTTGATGCCGGCAGCAATTTCAACACTTCCGATATTTACGCTTCTCACGGCAACGGTGAAATGGCTGATGCGGTAACAGCATGGGCTGCAACGCCTGCTTCTTTTATCGCTAAGGGCGGGAGTTTTTCGAGCACAACCACTGATGAGTTAAGGATATCCGACAGGTCAATGGCAGCGGTTACCGACATAAGGGATGCCGGCATGGGTTTTCGTGCAGTGCACACCTTTGGCAGCAGCAGCGTGAATGTCAATGCGGGAATAATAACTGTGTCGGTGCTAAACTGCACGGGGTTGATCACGGTTTCCGACAGCGTTGGGGCAAGCGTAACTTGGAACGGTGCAGCTGTAGATGTTCCCGTCAGCTACGTTTGGTACGTCAAGGAAGGCTCAGCAACTTCTTGGACTTTGATTCCCGATAAAGTGGAGGCGGATTTGGTTGACTACATACCCACAACTGCTGTTAGCGGTGCCGGCGGTACGGTTACGTTTAAACGTAAGGCAGTTAGTGCTGTGGGAGAAAGAGAAAGCGCAGAAGTTACCACTGCAATTCCTAATATGGCTATTGTCTTAACTCCTGCAAGTGCGAAACTCGACCCTTGCGGACCCGGCAGCGTTATAGCAAGTATTCCTTACTCGCCTGTACCGCCCGTTTTCACATGGACAACAGAAACAGGTACCAAAACCGGCGCAAGCTACACTCCTGCGTACACCGATTTCGCAGACGGCACTTTGACTAACAGGAACGTAACCATAGAATGTCTTGTGGAAGTGGGAATTTGCAGCAATAAGGATACTTTGACGGTGGCGGTTTCTCCGCTTGTGCCGAGACTTTCTTTTAGTTGCGGAGATGAATTTACGGACAGCAGAAACGGAAAGATTTATCCTACCAAACAAATCGGCACCCAATGTTGGATGACCAAGAACATGAATATAGGTGAAAAAATCAATGGTGGGGTTCTTACGAGCCATCAGGTTGCCGGTATTCAAAAGATATGTAACAATAATGATGAAAGTAATTGCACAATTTACGGCGGACTTTATAACTGGGCAGAGACAATAAATGGTGAAAATATAGGTACCGGTAGCGCATATGACGCTACAGCTTATAATAGGAAATGCGCTACTGACGGCTCCGGACACACTCAGGGTATTTGCCCTAATGGTTGGCATGTTCCGAGCGATGCGGAGTTTATGACTTTGGAAATTCAACTTGGTATGTCTTCTACCACAGCAAACACTACCGGTTATCGTGGCACTGATCAGGGTACTAAATTAAAAAGTATCTCTGGTTGGAACGGGCTTCTGGGTGGCTACGCGAATGTCAATGGTACGTTCGGTTATTTCGGTACGCACGGCTTTTGGTTGTCGTCAACAGAGAATAGTTCTTTGCTTGCGTGGCGCCGGGAGTTGTACAACGGTGAGGCTCGAGCCGCCCGTTACGCCGACGATAAGTCAAGCGGCTGGTCTGTCCGTTGTTTGCTGAATTAGCGGTGCCGTAGGGGCAACGAGCGGCTCGCTTAAGACAGTGAGGTAACTCCGCAGGTCGCGCTTCGCTTGACACTGCGGTTATGCAGATGTCGCCTTTCAGGCGGCTCGTAGAGCCTGATTTTCATAACCTTAGGTCAGCGACCTAAGGAGGATAGGATGGCATTATTTCGGGCGTATGCCATACGCCAAACAATAACAATGGGTTTAAACCCATTGTCAAAATCCCTTACCGATACCAAGAGAATCATCGCATCAAATTTAAATTTATATAATAGTTTATCTTGTTTTCGCAATTAGGATGACTGAATTATGGTTATCGGAGCATAAAATCCTTTATCGAATTGTGCGGCAGTTGTCCGCAATACAGCATTGCTCTCACCTACTCTTCAACTCAGCCTGAGTAAAAGCGATTTTTTCACAAAATTTACCTAATTTTGTTGCTTGTTAGTTCTATGTTTTATATTGAATAATTCGTTAATGCTATGAAATTTAATTACTTAATTCTTATTGTAATGACCGCTTTTATTAGCTCATGCAACACAAAACCTTCCGTGAAATATCCGGAAACAAGAAAAGATGATACCAAAGAAATGTATTTCGGCACGGAAGTAGCCGATCCTTATCGCTGGTTGGAAGATGACCGCTCGGAAGAAACCGAAAAATGGGTGGAAGCCGAAAACAAGGTAACATTTGAATATTTGAGCAAAATACCTTTCAGAGATGCTCTCAAAGCAAGATTGACACAGCTCACTAATTATGAAAAGTACGGCACACCGTTCAAGAAAAACGGTAAGTACTATTTTTACAAAAACGACGGCTTGCAAAATCAAAGCGTTATTTATGTTCAAGATTCATTGAACGGTAGTCCGAAAGTATTCTTGGATCCTAATAAACTTTCGGAAGACGGAACCGTTGCATTAAGCGGCATCTCTTTTTCAAACAACGGTAAATATTGTGCCTATATCATTTCACGAAGCGGTTCGGACTGGAGAGAAATTTTCGTGATTGACCTTGCCACCGGCAAACTCACAGACGATCATGTGCAATGGGCTAAATTCACAAGCGCAGAATGGCAGGGCGACGGTTTCTATTATAGTGCCTACGATGCTCCCGAAAAGGGAAAGGAATTTTCAAATATCAACGAATATCACAAGATTTATTATCATAAAATCGGCACTCCTCAATCTGAGGATAAACTCACTTATGAAAACAAGCAGTATCCGAAACGTTTTTATACGGCAGGTGTGAGCGAAGATGAAAAAGTGCTTTTCATAACGGAGTCGGGTGCCGGTAACGGTAATGCTTTGTATATGAAAAATCTTACCGATAAAAAAGCGCAACTTACTTTGCTTGCCGGTGAAAGCATGGAATATGAATACATCCCTATGGAAGTGTTGGGCAACAGATTGTTAATCATCACAAATGACGGAGCACCGAAATACAAAGTCATGGAAACTACTGTCAATAAACCCAAACAGGAAAATTGGAAAGTACTCATACCGGAAGCTAATGATGTGTTGTCGGGAGCAAGCGTGATTGGCGGAAAATTGATTTTAACTTACAATAAGGATGCTTCCGACCATGTTTATCGTTATGACTTAAACGGAACGTTGATTAACGAAATACAATTGCCGGCACTCGGCAGCGTTAAGTTCAGCGGTGATAAAGACGACACCGAAGCATTCTACACTTTCACTTCTTTCACGTTCCCTTCTTCAATTTACAGTTACAACACCGAAACGGATGCATCGAAACTTTATCGCGCTCCTAAGATTGATTTTAATTCCGATGATTACGTAACGGAACAAGTGTTCTTTGCAAGTAAGGACGGCACGAAAATTCCGATGTTTCTGACATATAAAAAAGATTTAAAGAAAAACGGTAAAAATCCGGTTTATCTCTACGGTTACGGCGGTTTCAATATCAGTATGGGTCCCGGATTCAACACAAATCGTATTCCTTTCCTTGAAAACGGCGGCATTTATGCACAAGTGAACCTGCGCGGAGGCGGTGAATACGGTGAAGAATGGCACATTGCCGGCACCAAGATGCAAAAACAAAACGTTTTTGACGACTTCATCTCATCTGCCGAATATTTGATTAGTAATAAGTATACCTGTTCGGATAAAATAGCTATTGTAGGCGGTTCAAACGGCGGATTACTCGTTGGTGCTTGCATGACGCAACGTCCGGAACTTTTCAAAGTGGCAATACCGCAAGTTGGTGTGATGGACATGCTACGTTATCACAAATTCACAATAGGTTGGAACTGGGCAAGCGACTACGGCACAAGTGAAGACAGCAAGGAAATGTTTGAATACCTAAAAGGTTATTCACCTCTCCACAATCTCAAAGCCGGCACTTCCTATCCTGCAACGTTGGTAACTACTGCCGACCACGACGACCGTGTTGTGCCCGCACATTCATTCAAATTTGCAGCCACATTGCAAGCAGCAAATGCCGGTACTAACCCCACTCTGATACGTATTGAAACTAAGGCAGGACACGGTGCAGGTAAACCCATTGCAAAAGTGCTTGAAGAAGCTGCCGATATTTACTCCTTTATCATGTTCAACCTTGATATGAAGTACAAAGAATAATTAAACAATAATCTTAGAATGATGGAATATAATTTCAAAGAAGTAGAGAAGAAGTGGCAAAAATATTGGAAAGAAAATAAAACCTATCATGTAGAAATAGACAAGAGCAAACCGAAATATTATGTCCTCGACATGTTCCCCTACCCTTCCGGTGCGGGTTTGCACGTCGGTCATCCTCTCGGCTACATTGCTTCCGACATTTATTCCAGATTTAAAAGACTGAAAGGCTACAACGTGTTGCATCCTATGGGTTATGATGCTTACGGATTGCCGGCAGAACAGTATGCAATACAAACAGGTCAGCATCCTGCCATAACTACCGAACAGAACATCAATCGTTATCGGGAACAGATGGATAGAATAGGTTTTTCTTTCGATAGGGAAAGAGAATTGCGCACTTGCGATCCTGAGTATTACAAATGGACACAGTGGGCTTTTATCCAAATGTTTAACAGTTACTATTCTTATGACTTGCAAAAAGCCCGTCCTGTAAGCGAACTTATCGAACGGTTTTCCAAAAGCGGAAGTAAAGATTTGAATGTTGCATGCGGCGAAGAATTGACATTTACTGCCGATGAATGGAATGACAAAAGCGAAAAGGAGCAACAACAAACGTTGATGAACTACCGGATTGCGTATCTCGGCGAAGGAATGGTGAATTGGTGCGCCGAATTAGGTACGGTTCTCGCTAATGACGAGGTGAAAGACGGTTTTTCCATTCGTGGCGGGTGCACGGTGGTGCAAAAGAAGATGCGGCAATGGTCGTTGCGGGTTTCTTCCTATGCTCAACGCTTGCTTGACGGTTTGGATAAAATAGATTGGTCGGAATCTCTAAAAGAGATACAACGTAATTGGATAGGACGTTCACAGGGTGCGGAAATTATTTTCAATGTTAAGGATTCCGATGTAGATTTGGAAATATTTACAACACGTCCCGACACAATTTTCGGTGTAACATTTATGGTGCTTGCACCGGAAAGTCCCTATACGGCTTTACTCACGTCAACCGAACAGAAAGAAGCCGTTGCCACTTATCTGGATTATGTAACAAAGCGCACCGAAAGAGAACGTCAGAGCGAAGTGAAAAAAATAACCGGTGTTTTTTCCGGTTCCTACGCTGTTCATCCGTTCACGGGTTTACCGATTCCCATTTGGATAAGCGAATATGTGCTTGCCGGCTACGGTACGGGAGCAATTATGGCTGTGCCCGCTCACGACAGTCGCGACTATGCCTTTGCTCGCAAGTTTGAATTGCCTATAACGCCTGTGGTAGATGACGGCAAAGGTAGCGACCTTTCCGAAAGTTCCTACGATGCAAAAGAAGGTAAACTCATAAACAGTGATTTCCTGAACGGTATGGACGTGAAAAATGCCATACAGGCAGCTATAAACGAAGTTGAAAAGCGTCGTATAGGCAAAGGTAAAGTGAACTACCGATTGCGAGATGCCATTTTCAGTCGTCAGCGTTATTGGGGTGAACCGTTTCCGGTCTACTACAAGGACAATATGCCTTATATGCTCGACATTTCCAAATTGCCGTTGCAACTTCCCGAAATAGATAAGTACTTGCCCACAGAAGACGGTGAACCGCCACTTGGAAGGGCGAAGAATTGGGTAACAGAAGACGGTTACCCGCTCGAACTGAACACCATGCCCGGATTTGCCGGTTCTTCCGCTTATTATCTGCGCTACATGGATCCTAAAAACGACAAAGAGTTAGTTAGCCGTGAAGCCGATGAATATTGGCGCAATGTAGATCTTTATATGGGAGGTGCGGAACATGCCACCGGTCATTTGATTTATTCACGTTTCTGGAATATGTTTCTCTACGACATCAACGCCGTTTGCGAAGAGGAGCCTTTCAAAAAACTAATAAATCAAGGAATGATTCAAGGAAGATCAAATTTTGTATACCGCGTGAAAGGCACGAATACTTTCGTGTCTAACGGTTTAAAAGACAAATATGATGTTTCCGAAATTCATGTTTACGTGAATATTGTTCACAACGACATTCTCGATATTGAGGCTTTCAAACAATGGCTACCGGAATTTGCCGATGCCGAATTCGTTTTTGAAGCCGACGGCAAGTACCATTGCGGTTGGGCTGTTGAAAAAATGTCGAAATCAATGTTCAACGTTGTAAATCCCGACGACATTATTGATGAGTTCGGTGCCGACACTCTCAGGATGTATGAAATGTTTCTCGGACCTTTGGAAGCTCACAAACCTTGGGACACTAAGGGAATTGACGGCGTTTTCAAATTCTTGCGCAAGTTTTGGCGACTATATGTGAGGGACGATAAACTAAATCTTTCCGATGAAAAGGCTACGGATGAAGAGTTGAAAGTGCTGCATAAAACTCTGAAAAAGATTGAATTTGATGTTGATAATTTTTCTTTCAACACATCTATTCCTGCATTCATGATTTGCACCAACGAACTCACCGCTTTGAATTGTAACAAGCGTGAAGTCCTCGAACCACTCGTGATTGCCGTTTCTCCCTACGCTCCCCACATTGCGGAGGAACTTTGGGAAATGCTCGGACACACGGAAAGCGTGAGCAAAGCCGTTTTCCCTAAGTGGGACGAAAAATATCTGTCGGAAAATTCATTTGAATACCCGATCTCTTTCAACGGTAAGGCACGTTTCAAATTGAGCATGCCTGTTGGTGCCACTAATGCGGAAATTGAAGAAGCCGTGAAGAACGCACCCGAATCGGCAAAATATCTCGAAAGTAAAACAATTAAAAAAATCATAATCGTACCCAATAAGATTGTAAATATAGTTGTATAAAGTCTTATACATATTCATTGGGTGCATCTCTCTTGCGTTGGGTATACTCGGTATTTTCGTTCCGGGTTTACCCACTACGCCTTTTCTACTGTTGAGTTCATGGCTTTTCTACAAAAGTTCCAAGCGACTTCACGATGCTCTACATCGTTCCAAATGGCTCGGTGCCTACATTCGTCGCTACGAATCCGGCGAGGGTGTTGGTCGCACTTCAAAAGTCGTTTCAATCCTCATGATGTGGATTATGATCAGTATTTCCGCCTTTTGTTTCATTGAAAACGTGAAAATCCGCATATTGCTTTTCGTGCTCGGCATAATAGGCACGGCAAGTGTCATCTATTTCGTGCCGTCAAGGAAGAAAAATCAATCAAATGAAGAATAAAAACGTTATTTGTACAGTTTGTAAGTGATTTACATATCTTTCAACGACAAACAAGACACTTCCACTCGATATCCAGGCAGCAACTTCTTCACAAAATGCTCTGCCTTTTTAGCCAGTAGTGACGGTTTGTAATTTATCTTGTTTCGCCTCACTTCCACTACTATTGCTTGATTATTCCTCCCCAATTTCAGGGCGACAATATCAATTCTATTTTGATTGTCTTTGAGTTCCCACCATGAACCGATAGCATCATATTTATGACTTTCGGCAAATTTTTGTTTGAAATATCTTTCCAACATGAGAACGGAATAATTAGGATAGTCGGATTTGATAATATCCCGTAAAGCCGCAAAATTCTTTGTTTCTATCAAAGAACGATGGCGGTCGAGATAGTTAAACCAAAATCGGACAAAGTTATCCTGTATTTCATATCGAACAAGTGGTTGGGGTTCTCCTTTTGCCAATATAGGACGTTGACGAACAAGAATGTTGTAATCCATAATCAATTTGCTGATTTGACCATTTATAGTTTTATCTCCTAATGTAGCTTCTATTTCCTGATGTGTATTTATACCGCCGGAAACAGCACTCAGGATAGAAAAATATGTAGCATAATTTCTCCTAAATTCTTCTACGAACAATCTTTTCCCCTCATCTATAAACGGAGAATCTTCCCGAACCATAAACGAAATCATTGCATCTACAGTCAACGAATGGTTATTACAGAACCACGCTACATATTTTGGAACTCCACCTGTAAAAGTATATAGGGCGAGTAAATCGTCATTGTTATGACGAGGATTGTAATCGTCCATAATCTGTTTTAGCGTAGTCGAATCAAAAGCCGACAGTTCAATAATACTATCTGCTCCACTCAACAAATTCTCTTTATCGTTTTGAAATATACCATATACCAACGGATATGTAGAATAGGAAACGATTAAATTCATTTTGGATTTTTTGCGGTAAGTATCCCAAATGTTTTTCATATCACTATGCACCGATTTATTGATGTTGTGAAACTCTTGAAATTCGTCAATAACCAAATTGAATGGTTGTTGTGAAGCAAGCTCCATTAAATATTGAAACAATGACCGGAAAGTACGTATTTCCGTAGGGACAAACGTATTGAGCGATTGATTGATAATCGGGATAAACTCGGAAGCAAGGATTGCTTCAGTTTTACGACTAATAAGCAAGTAGACAGTTGGAAGTTTTTTAACTGACGACTTCATAATAAGGCTCGTTTTGCCTATTCTTTTTCTTCCGGTTACTACTGTTAGGCGTGAATGGTCAGCAAACGATAATTTTTGCATTCGTTTGAGTTCCGCTAATTCTTTTTTTCTACTATAAAATCTCATACGTTTAATTCTATCATTCTCGCAATTATTACAACGACTACAAAAATAGATAAAAGTTTGAACTAAATATCCAATTTTTGCCGACAGTAGATAAATACGGCAGATAATTTTCCGAGTTTTGTTGACGATAAATAGCTTGGCATGCGTTCAGTGTTCTAATCCTGATATATTACGTATAGGTAAATAATATAACAAGAGAGTATCTTTTAACTAATTTCTGCGGTCATAACCGAAAAATTAAGCTAAAAATTTCGGTTGTAACCGAAAAACTTAGAAAAATTAGTAACTACTTATCAGAATACTTCTTATTTTTGCAAAAAATCAAGTTATGATAAAACGTGAAGTTAGAAAAGCTATAATTGCTGATTTTTCAAGAAGAAAGGTTATTGTACTTCTGGGAGCAAGACAGGTCGGCAAAACTACATTGCTGTCGGAATTATATTCACCGGAAGATAAGGTTTTGGCTCTTAATTGTGATAATATAGATGATCGTCTTATGTTGGAAGAACGTTCAACTACAGAGTTACGAAATTTGTTATCCGAATATGATATAGCTTTCATAGATGAGGCTCAACGGGTGAAGAATATCGGTTTGACATTGAAAATGATAGGAGATTTGAAACTGCATACGCAAGTGGTTGTTACAGGTTCTTCATCCTTAGATATGGCTAATGAAATTAATGAGCCGGCAACCGGACGTACCATAGAATATTGTCTTTATCCGTTTTCTCTATCGGAATTGGCTGACAATTCTTCAGAACGTGAAGAAGGACGATTGTTGGAAACTCGAATGATTTATGGTTGTTATCCGGAAGTTGTTACAGTGCCAAGCGATGCCAAACGAACTTTGCTTAATCTAACAAATAACTATCTGTACAAAGATTTACTATCTTACAAAGGTATGAAGAAACCTGATGTGTTACAGAAATTGGTACGTGCATTGGCTCTTCAATTAGGTAACGAAGTTTCTTATCACGAATTGAGCAATTTGCTCGGTGTTGATAAAGAAACAGTGGAGAATTATATAAATCTTTTAGAAAAATGCTTTGTGATATTTCGTCTTGACTCATTTAGTCGCAACTTACGGAACGAAATAAAGAAAGGTAAGAAAGTGTACTTTTATGACAACGGTGTACGCAATGCCGTAATTTCCAATTTTTCACCAATAGAATTAAGAAACGATGTAGGTGCATTGTGGGAAAATTTTATGGTGAGTGAACGTATCAAAAGAAATGCTTATAAGGAAAGTTATGCTCAACTTTACTTTTGGCGTACTCACGATCAGAAAGAGATTGATCTCATTGAAGACCAAGATGGTATGCTAAATACTTTTGAGTTTAAATGGAATAGTAAAAATAAAACCGCACAGCCGGCAGTTTTTAAAAAGACTTATAGTGAATCTACATTTGAAGTGATTACTCCTGAGAATTTTTGGAATTTTGTGAAGTGATTTAACTTCAATTTATTTTATGTCTTTGTAGTAAAAATAATAAAACTGTCTTTGAGTATTTTGAATACAAAGGTGAGTACCTAATGTTTGCAAATGCAGCCGATGGGAATATCAATTAAATAACGATTCTACAAATTCTTCTCTGTTGAACACTTGCAAATCGTCGATTTTTTCGCCGGTACCAATATATTTTACGGGAATCTTAAACGAATCGGAAATACCTATAACCACTCCACCTTTAGCGGTGCCGTCGAGTTTGGTTATAGCAAGAGCCGTAACTTCGGTGGCTTTGGTGAATTGCTTTGCTTGTTCGTAAGCATTTTGACCGGTGGAACCGTCCAAAACCAATAGCACTTCATGCGGTGCATCGGGGAAAATCTTTTTCATGACGTTCTTAATCTTAGTAAGTTCGTTCATGAGATTTATTTTGTTGTGAAGTCGTCCTGCCGTGTCGATTATAACCACATCCGCTCCGTCGGCTTTGGCTTTACTCAATGTATCATAGGCAACGGAAGCCGGATCTGCACCCATTCCCTGTTTTACAATAGGAATACCTACTCTTTCAGCCCATATAGACAACTGATCAACGGCAGCAGCTCTGAATGTGTCGGCAGCACCAAGTAGCACGCTCTTACCCGACTGTTTAAATTTGTTGGCAAGTTTGCCGATAGTTGTGGTTTTACCTGCACCATTCACACCAACAACCATAATCACGTATGGCTTTTGCTTATCAGGCAAGATAAAAGAATCCTCATCATTTGCCGCATTTTCCTTCAAAAGAGCAGTGATTTCTTCCTTCAAAACTCGATTTAATTCGTCGGTGCCTACATATTTATCACGGCGCACACGGTCTTCGATACGTCTTATGATTCTTATCGTCGTGTCCACGCCGACATCCGAAGAAATAAGCACTTCTTCCAAATTGTCGAGAACTTCGTCATCAACCTTTGATTTGCCGACAATTGCACGTGAAAGTTTTTGAAAAACGTTTTCTTTTGTTTTCTCCAATCCCTTTTCGAGATCTTCCTTTTTATTTTTTCCGAATAAACCGAATAAAGCCATGTCAAAAATTTTGCTGTCAGGCAAAGGTAGTATAAATTTTTAGAAACTTTGTTTAAGGATTTTGGTAATATTATCAGCTTTGCCCATAGTGTAGTAATGAATAGCCGGAGCACCGTTTTTTATCAGATCTTTACTTTGCATGGTGCACCATTCTATACCCACTTGGTAAACCTCACTGTTATCCTTACATTTGCGGATTTCATACATAAGTTCTTCCGGCAAATCAATGTGGAAAGTGCGCGGAAGCATATCAATATGCTTAAAAGTGGATATCGGTTTAAGACCCGGAATAATGGGAACATCAATACCTGCATTTCTACATTCGGTAACGAAGTCGTAAAACTTTTGATTGTCGAAAAACATTTGTGTAATCACGTAGTCAGCACCGGCATCAACCTTTTGTCTGAGATTGCGAATATCGGTAGACGAATTCGGTGCCTCGTAATGTTTTTCCGGATAACCGGCAACGCCTATACAAAAATTTGTCGGAGTGGCATCTTTCAAGGTGTCATCAAGATAAATACCTTTATTCATATTATTTATCTGTGCCACCAATTGAGAAGCGTAGGTGTAGCCGTCCGGTTCGGGAACAAAAACCTTTTGACCGGCAACGGCATCGCCACGTAATGCAACTACATTATCCACATCCAAAAAGTTGAGATCAAGCAAATCGTTTTCCAATTTGTATTTACTGTTGCCACCGCAAATCAAATGCGGCACCACCTCAATATTGAAACGCTTCATAATAGCGGCAACAATCGCAACGGAACCCGGACGCTTGGTGATAACACTTTTCTCAAAACTACCATCGGCATTCGGACGATACTCAATTTCATCCCTGTGGTAAGTTATATTTATAAAAGGCGGTGCAAACTCAAGTAAAGGCTCAATGCTGTTGTACAATTTATTCACGTCGCTACCTTTAAGCGGTGGCACCAATTCAAAGGATGCAAACGGTTTGTCGGATGATTTGATGATGTCTATTACTTTCATTATGTTATGTGTTTATTTCATATCTTAAAATTTCAAGATATGATTTAATAGTTTCCTGCCTTCTTCTTCCGTCATGCGACGCTTGCCACAATATACTTCAAATTGATCTTTCCCGATTTCAGGAATATTGAAATAACGGGCTTCGGGATGAGCAATGAGCATACCGCAAATTGCCGTAGAAGGTATAATACCGTAAGTTTCCGTGAGTGTAACTCCTATATTCTTTTCGGCTTCAATCAAAGCGAAAACATCACGTTTCATAGAGTGGTCGGGACAAGTAGAATAGCCGAAAGCCGGTCGCAGAAGATTTTTACCTTCGCTCAATTTTTGCGACATCCATTCTGCTAATGTTTCCGTGCAACGCACACGCAAACTGTCTCTAAGAAGTTTGTTAAATTCCTGACCATCACACGACTTTTCAAGGTCTTCAATTTTTAAGCAGAAAAGTCCCACAGCCGAATAACCGTTTATCTCTTTCGGCTTCACAAAATCGGCAAGAGAATAGCAAGTATCAATATTATTTTGCTGTCGCAGCATCGGAAAAACATGTTCTCCATCCAAAACTATGCAATCATCTTCACTATAAGCATTGAAAAACCGTGCCGTCAACGATGCCTGAAAACTTTGATCGACAATAATACCACCAAGCATATCAACGGCAGCTTCATAAAGTTTTTCCGCTTCTTTATCGGAGTAAATCATTTCCGGATATGCCCCTTTGAATCCCCAGAAACGGAAAAATGCCGTCCAATCTATAAGCGGCAGCAAATCCCTCACATCCAAATTATTTACCAACAAATTATGTTCGCCGAAACTTTCCGGAAGTACAAAACTTTCCGGTGAAAATTTCGGTGCACGCTGTTTGGCGAAAGTATAATCAATAATATCCGACGACTTAGAAGCGTAAATCTTGCACAATTTCTGTTGTTCAGCGTGCAACTCTTCAAAAAAGCCTTCACTATCAGCTAAAACTTTTTTCACAATACCGGCGGTACGTGAGGCGTCTCCACCATATATGACTCTATCGTAGATATTAGCCAGCTTCACGGCAGTGTGCAAAGGCGAAGTTGTGGCACCACCTACAATAAGCGGCAACCGCATTTTTCGCTTTGCAAGTTGCATGCACAGATTTTCCATTTCGCTTAACGAAGGCGTGATTAAACCGCTAACTCCGATTAAATCCGCATCACACTCCAAAGCCGCAGAAATAATTCGCTCATTGTCAATCATAACACCTAAATCAACAACTTCAATGTCATTACATGAAAGAATAATATTCACAATATTTTTACCTATATCGTGCACATCTCCTTTAACTGTGGCAATCACCATTTTTTTTCGTGAACGTACGCTATCATTATTAAGATTAAATTCCTCAATAGCAGGTTGCAAAATATCAACAGCTTCTTTCATCACCCTTGCCGATTTCACCACCTGCGGCAAAAACATTTTCCCTTCGCTAAACAAACTGCCGATTTTATCCATAGCCTCCATAAGCGGTCCCTCAATAACAGCAATCGGAGAAGAACTGTCGGCAAGAATTTCTTTAAGGTCTACGGCAAGATATTCCGTTGTTCCTTTCACCAAAGCATGTAAAAGCCTTTCATTAATAGGCAGATTGCGCCATGTTTCAGTGTCAACGGCTTTATTAGCGTTAGAGTTCTTTTGATTGCGAATATTGTCGGCTATAAGAGTAAGTCTCTCGGTGGCATCGTCATCTTTATTCATCACTACATCCTCCACTGCTCGCAGCAATGAAGGTTCAATATCATCATAAATCTGCAACATCGCCGGATTCACAATTGCCATATCAAGACCGGCTTGAATGGCATGGTAAAGAAAAACCGAGTGCATAGCTTCTCTAACAATGTTGTTACCTCTAAAAGCGAATGAAAGATTTGAAACTCCCGCAGAAGTAAGGCAACCTTTGAGATTTGATTTTATCCATTTCACGGCATTTATAAAATCAACGGCATAATTATTATGCTCCGCTATACCTGTGGCAATGGTCAAAACATTTACGTCAAAAATAATATCGTAAGGAGAATAACCGGCTTTTTCGGTCAAAAGTTTGTAAGCACGACTACATATCGCTATCTTATTTTCATAATCGGTAGCCTGACCCTTTTCATCAAATGCCATCACAACAACGGCAGCCCCCATTCGTTTTATTTCTTTTGCTTTTCGCAGAAATTCGTCTTCTCCTTCTTTCAAACTGATTGAATTCACAATCGGTTTACCTTGAATGTTTTTCAGTCCGTTTAAAATAGTCTTCCAATCGGAAGAATCAATCATAAACGGTACACTTGCAATATCAGGTTCACCGGCTATATAGCGCAGGAAAGTTTGCATTTCTTCGGCACTATCAAGCATGGCATCGTCGGTGTTTATATCAATAATCGATGCTCCGTTTCTTATCTGTCCGGCAGCAATTTTAGCAGCTTCGGCATATTTCTTTTCACGTATCAAACCTGCAAACTTCGCCGATCCTGCAACGTTTGTACGTTCACCTATATTGACAAAGTTGTTTCTTCTGCTGATGACAACCTTGTTTAATCCGCTCACGGTTGATTCCGTTTGTATTTCCGGTAATTTGCGTGGTGCACATCCGTCAACGGCTTTTTTAATTTGTCGGATGTGGTCGGGGGTTGTTCCGCAACATCCGCCGGCAATATTAATCAAACCGTTTTTTGCCATATCAGCTATCACGGAAGCGGTGAACTCCGGTTTTTCGTCGTAGCCACCCATTTCATTCGGTAGACCGGCATTCGGGTAGACACTCAAATAACAAGGTAATGTTCCCGATAATCTTTCGATAAAAGGATACAAATCCGCTCCACCGAATGAACAGTTGAAACCAAAACTTAACAACGGATACATTGCAACAGAAGTAAACAAAGCCTCAATTGATTGTCCTGTAAGCATGCGACCGCTCTTATCGTTTATCGTCATGGAAAGCATCACAGGCAAATCGGTATCCTTCTCTTCCTGAACTGTGGCAACGGCATAAAGTGCAGCCTTTGCATTCAATCCGTCATAAACCGTTTCAATAAGTAACAAATCCACACCGCCGTCGATCAATCCTCTCACCTGCTCTTTATAAGTTGCAGCAAGATCATCAAAATCACAATTACGAAATTCCGGTGCATTCGCATCGGGAGAAAGCGAAAGACTTTTTGAAGTGGGTCCGATACTTCCGGCAACAAATATTATTTTTCCCGATCCTTCGGTAGCTCTTCTTGCAATGCGTGCACCTTCAAAATTCAATTTGTAAACCAAATCTTCACAGCCGTAATCCGTCTGCGACACGGCATTTGAATTAAAAGTGTTGGTTGTGATAATGTCGGCACCGGCTTCTATGTAACTGCGGTGAATTTCTTCTATAATTTCGGGATGTGATATGTTGAGAATGTCGTTGTTACCGGAAAAATCCGTGATACCGTAAGATTGAATTTGGGTGCCCATTGCACCGTCCAAAATTAGAATTCTTTCCTTTAATAGTTTCTTAATCATTCTCTTTCTGAAAAATCTTCATTTCAAATTTACCTACAATTCCCATTTTATCCTCTTTCACAAGTAGAGCAGCAAGCACTTCCGGTATTACTTCTATCTTTTTCAGAACTTTGGCAATATCATCCGCTTTATGTACGAAATTAGCAAAATGAGTGGCATAACTATCGGCAAGAAGTACATCCCTACAAATAACCATAACGGCATCTGCCTTACCGAAACTAATCGACGGTCCCACCGTTCCGGAAGACGTGCAAATACCCATAGGAGAATCGGCAGCGTGAACATGAAGTCCCACCTTTTCCGAAAGCGGTGATGCGCCGGCAAATACCGAAACATCCATATCCTCTTTAATATCGGCATAAATATCTCCGCCGTTTTCGATAACAATCTCTTTTATATCGTAGAGCTGTTTCAATCTGATCGCAATAAACAAAGACGTTGCGCCGGCAACGGCACTCATAGGACCTATACCTACTTTTCGTGAAGTTTCCGACATCATCCGCATAATTTCCGGCGCATCATCTTTAGCGGAATACGGAACGAGAGCCGTAACATAATGCGGATCACGTTGCATATATGTTTCCATTTCTGTCCATAAATCCTTGATTATTTGCTCACATTTTTCGGGCATATCCGGTTTGTAGGAACCTTTATCTATTCCTATCCAAACATCTGTTTTCTTGTATTTAACAACAAAACTGCTCCATCTTCCCGAAAAGGACTCTCTGTAAACTCTGTTCTTGTATTCCATAGTTGCAAAAATTTATTGCTCGGCAAATTCGATTTTAAATAATTTCAGCGGACATGATTTCAAACATAATTTGCAAATTATGCACTTAGCAGGATCAAATTTCAATTTCCAATCGGGAGCCTTAATAGTTAGTGCACCCGAAAAACATGCCGAAGCACAATTGCCGCAATTTATACACTTTTCTTCATCGTGAGAAATCTTATTAGCTAATGCACTGACAATTATTCCACTTTCTTTTAGATATTTGATACCTCTTTCAAGTTGTTCTTCGTTGGCTTCCAATTCAACCAACAATTGCCCTGATTTACCGATTTCAATTTCCGCTTTAAGTATATTTATACGTATATCGAATTTCTTAATCAATTCGTAGGTAACCGATCTATCGGTGGCATCTACGGGAAACGTTAATATATATTTTTTTGTCATTTCTTGGATTTTACGGATAACACACACTACTTGTTTTCATTTTCTGCTTTAAGGGAATTTAAGGAAGTTCCCACAGGCATCGGTTTCACCGGTGCGGAAAGTAAGAATTGACCCTTTTCTATCCATGCTTTCAAAATCTCTGCGATTTCACGAGCTTTGGAGATACTTGAAACAGGCGAGGTTCTGATTTTCTTGCCGGCAACATTAATTTCACCGCTTTGCAAATCGGCGTATGTTGTGCGACCGAGCAATCGACTGCTGTCGCTGTAATCAAGTACGGAAGTTGTAATCTGTTCATTGCGTATCGAAACTCTATGAGCCAAGTCCTCATCCAAAATAGGTATAGGCACGCCTATCCCTACAAAAAGGCTCACCCCGTATTTTTCATAATAAGCTGCTCGTAAAAATTCGGTGCTCATTTCTTTCAAGTTTCCAATCACGGCAATCGTGCGGGCATTACTAACCGGTAAGCCGTATCCGTTAAGTTCCTTAGTTGAATGAAACTGAGTGCCGTTCCAAGTAACGTAACCTTCCGTACCGCAAAGGAAAATGCGGGTACCAAGACCGATAGTGCGGCATTCTGGATCATTAAGCAAAGGGGACAATTCGCCGGAAGTGCTGTATGAAGCATTGCGAAAACCGGGCAAAAGCGTACCCATATAAGTGTAAATAATACGGTCGCTACCGTTAGTGGCAACATTATAATTCTGGTAGGAATTACGCGGATTATACATTATTGCTTCATTCACCGTGTTGCGATTTATCACAGCTTCGATATGTTTGCGAGGATAGCAATCCGTACCTTTGCCCCAAGCTTCAAGCCGTATGTCCTTACCGTTAACCAAATCCTCAATCAAGTGGGCACCGCCATAGGCGGGACGTGCGGGGTTACAATCCGTTGCACCGATATAAGTGTCAACTGCTGCCAAACCACCCGAAACCTGTACTCCGTTTAATTCTATACGTTCCATTCTTATCGGCGGATTTGAGTGTCCGAAATTTACAAACGCACCGGATGAGCACATAGCACCAAAAGTGCCGGTGGTAACCACATCTACTTTGTGTGCAATTTCTTTCGGCGATAAGGTTTTAGCTAATTCGGAAACTTCTTCTGCCGTGAGTACAACAGCTGTTCCTTTCTTTATTTTATCATTTATTTCTTCGTATGTCTTACTCATAGTCTTTAAAATTTAATTACAATAAATACACTTGTGTAATTAGGAATTAAAATCCGGAACATCATTCCGTTTTAATTCTGCCTCATTATCGGCTTTGGGTGAAAAATAGAGATTAGCGCACGAAGCGCATGGACATAGAAAAAATGTTCAAAAACTTATGACTTTTTGAACATAAAACAACGATTGCGATATTAGATATATCTTTCATAAGCGCAAAGGTAGAAGAACTTTTGGGATTTTTATATCAAACATTCGATATTTTTCCCAAAATAAATAATTTTTATTCTTTCGGCATCACGTCTGTAATGAAACCTTGAACCATCAATTCTGCCGACGCAGGATTTGTAGCCAAAGGCACATTATGAACATCGCAAACTCTCATAAGCATTTGCACATCCGGTTCGTGAGCATGCTTACCGAGCGGATCACGAAAGAAAATAACCATGCTGATTTCTTTTTGTGCCACCATAGCGGCAATCTGTGCATCACCCCCTATGGGACCGGAAAGTAGACGTTCCACTTCCAAACCGGCTGCCTGTGCATGTTTTCCGGTGGTGCCCGTTGCTACAATATTAATGTTGGCACAATTGAAAAGATCCATGTGCTTGTTTAGAAATGCAACCATTTCGGCTTTTTTGCCGTCATGAGCAATAACTGCAAATTTCATAATTATCTATTTAATATTTTATTTTAGCGTTTTCTTAACTTGAATTTCTTCATAGGCTTCAATCATATCACCCACCTGAACATCATTGTAGTTGTGGATATTAAGTCCGCATTCAAATCCTTTGGAAACTTCTTTCACATCATCCTTGAAACGTTTAAGAGAACCGAGTTCTCCCGTGTATATAACGATACCGTCTCTGATGAGATGAATTTTGGAGGTGCGTGAAATCTTGCCGTCTCTAACTATACATCCGGCGATTGTACCGACTTTGGAGATTTTGAAGGTTTCCATAACTTCTACCGTTGCCACCACTTCTTCTTTTATCTCCGGTGATAACATTCCTTCCATTGCCGACTTGATTTCTTCTATTGCGGTGTAGATGATAGAATAAAGTCGAATATCTATTTCTTCTTTTTCGGCTAACTTGCGTGCACCGGCTGAGGGACGAACCTGAAAACCGATGATAATCGCATTTGACGCTGCTGCCAACATCACATCACCTTCGGAGATTTGACCTACGGCTTTATGTATAACGTTAACTTGGATTTCGCTGGTTGAAAGTTTAATCAACGAACCGGCGAGAGCTTCGATAGAACCGTCAACATCACCTTTAATGATAACGTTGAGTTCTTGGAAATTGCCGACGGCTATGCGGCGTCCGATTTCATCGAGAGTGATATGTTTCTGTGTGCGCAATCCCTGCTCGCGTTGCAACTGTTCGCGCTTATTAGCCAAAGAACGTGCATCTTTTTCGTTGCTCATAATGTTGAACTTATCACCTGCCTGAGGTGCACCGTTTAAACCGAGCACCAAAACAGGTTCCGACGGTCCTGCTTGAGTCATCTTAATACCTCTCTCGTTGAACATCGCTTTAACATTACCGTAGTACTGACCTGCGAGCATAATGTCGCCGACTTTCAGTGTTCCGGACTGTACAAGCACCGTAGCCACGTAGCCACGTCCCTTGTCGAGCGAAGATTCTATCACCGAACCGCTTGCTTTCTTATTGGGGTTAGCCTTCAAATCCAACAATTCGGCTTCGAGCAAAACCTTTTCAAGCAGTTCCTCTATGTATAATCCTTTTTTAGCGGAAATTTCCTGACTTTGGTACTTGCCACCCCAGTCTTCCACCAAATAATTCATATTTGCCAACTCTTCCTTAATCTTTTCGGCATTTGCACCGGGTTTATCAATCTTGTTGATAGCAAACACTATCGGCACGCCGGCTGCGCTTGCATGGTTGATAGCTTCCACAGTTTGCGGCATCACATTGTCGTCGGCAGCAACTATTATAATTGCAATATCGGTAACCTGAGCACCACGTGCACGCATTGCAGTGAACGCTTCGTGTCCGGGAGTATCCAAGAAAGTAACTGTTCTTCCGTCTTTAAGTTTCACGCTGTAAGCTCCGATATGCTGAGTGATACCACCGGCTTCGCCTGCTATTACGTTGGTTTTACGAATATAGTCAAGCAAAGAGGTCTTACCGTGATCGACATGTCCCATAACCGTTACAATCGGCGGACGAGGTAACAAATTTTCTTTACTATCCTCTTCTTCCTCTATGGCTTCCTGTATTTCCACGCTCACAAACTGCACCTTGTAACCGAATTCATCCGCCACCAAATTGATAGTTTCCGCATCCAAACGTTGATTAATCGAAACAAAAAGTCCCAAAGTCATACAAGTGGAAATGATTGAAGTAACCGGAATATTCATCATCGTTGACAACTCGGCAACGGTAACAAACTCGGTGAGCTTTAAAATACGACTTTGTTCTTCTTCCAATTCTTGCTCAGCCTGCATACGTTGATGAAAGGCATCGCGCTTATCACGACGGTGTTTTGAACGGTCGGACTTACCCTTACCGCCCAAGCGGGCATAAGTATCTTTAATCGAACGGTCTACATCGTCGTCGGATATTTCAACCTTATCGTTTTTCTTCTTCTTTAATTTGAGAAGTTTCTTCTTATTTTCGTCTATTTTAGCATTTTTATCATTGTTGCTAAGGTTGACTTTTTCGTTAGTACGTTGTATTCGTTTCCTCTTTGATGCGCCATCGTTATCATCATTCTTATGACGAACTTCCACCGGTTTATTCTTTACGGCAGATACCACTTTTTCCGGTTGTTTGTCCTTCTTTTGAGGGCGAGTGCGCTGATTTATTGAAGTCAAATCTATATTCCCAACAACTTTCACATCCTTAACGGTTTCCTGCTCAACCTTAAAAGGTACTACGACTTTTTCTTCCTCTTTCTGTTTGGCTTCCGGTTCAATAACCACATCAACCTCAGATTTGGCGGCGGCGGGAATTTCAACAACCGGTTCGGTCTCGTGAGAATTCTTAATTTCGGTTTCCGGCTGTTTTGAATATTTCTTTAAATCTTGGGACGTCAAAT
Organism: Culturomica sp.; assembly: GCA_031262745.1. GTDB lineage: Bacteria > Bacteroidota > Bacteroidia > Bacteroidales > Marinifilaceae > JAISHE01. The sequence goes on from JAISHE010000023.1 coordinate 27,210, forward strand.
CTATGTGATCAACCACTTTAATATTTCCTTCTAATTTCACCTGATCTTTCACCGAAATAAATTCGGGTTCTAATTCTTCAATTAGGTTACCTCTACTATCTACGGCAATCGTATCTTTCTTTTTGCGCGAATCTTTAAGATCAATTTGTGAGGCTTCCTGTTTCACTTTGCTGTCGGAAGAAAAAGCCTTAGCGATGATTGAATAATGTTCATCGGAAATTTTTGTATTAGGATCCGAATCAACTTTAATACCTTTTGATTTCAAATGGTCTACAATAGTTGATACACCTACACCGAATTCACGGGCTATCTTGCTTAGTCTTAACGCCATATATTGATTTTAGTTTTTTCTGTTAATTGCGAATTATTCAAATTCCGACTTTAAAATATTGACAACATCCCTGATTGTTTCTATTTCCAAATCCGTTCTCTTTTCCAATTCTTTTTCATCGAGTTCGAGAACGCTCTTTGCGGTGTCGCAACCGATACGCTTAAATTCTTCAAGTATCCAAGGCTCAATTTCATCTCTAAATTCGTCCAACTTCACATCTTCTTCATCACTTTCGGTAATTTCTCTGTAGACATCAATGTCGTAACCGGTCAATTGGCTTGCAAGTTTAATATTCAAACCGCCTTTACCGATTGCAAGCGAAACTTCTTCCGGATTGAGATAAACATTTGCCTTTTTGTTGGCATCATCAATCTCAATCTTGTTGATTTTCGCGGGATTTAAAGCTCTGGTGATATAGAGTTGAACATTGTTTGTATAATTAATCACATCTATATTTTCATTGTGCAACTCACGAACAATACCGTGAATACGGCTACCTTTCATTCCGACACATGCACCGACCGGATCGATACGATCATCATAGGATTCAACGGCAACTTTTGCACGTTCTCCGGGCATTCTCACCACATTCTTAATAGTTATCAAACCATCGAAGATTTCCGGCACTTCATTTTCAAACAATCTTTCCAAAAACAGTGGCGACGTGCGCGAAAGTATAATATAAGGTGTGGAATTCCTCATTTCCACTTTTATAACAACGGCTTTAATCGTTTCACCCTTTTTGAAAAAGTCGGTAGGAATTTGTTCGCTTTTCGGGAGAATAAGTTCATTGCCTTCGTCGTCAACTATCAACAACTCCTTTTTCCATATCTGGTAAACTTCACCGATCACGATTTGACCTACTCTGTCTTTATATTTATTGTAAATATTATCTTTTTCGAGTTCCAAAATTCTTGATGCGAGATTTTGGCGGAGCGACAAAACAGAACGCCTGCCAAAGTCTTGAAACTTCACTTCATCTGTAACTTCCTCTCCCACTTCATAGTCGTCATCTATCTTTTTAGCTTCGGTCAAAGAGATTTCGGTACTCAAATTGCTCAATTCCTTATCTTCCACCACAATTCGGTTTCTCCATATTTCCAAATCGCCTTTATCGATATTGATGATAATGTCGAAATTCTCGTCGGTACCGTATTTTTTCACCAACATATTCTTCAAAATATCTTCCAAAACACTCATCAAAGTAACTCTGTCGATATTCTTAAATTCTTTGAATTCTGCGAATGCCTCAATTAAGTTTATATTTTCCATTTTATTAAAAATTTATCGTCTTAAATCAGTATGTGCAACATAAAAGGGGACTTGCGCCCCCTCTAAATCGCCACAAAAGTATAATAATAATTTTATTCCCACAATAATTACGGATATTTTTTAATGTTTCTAACATAAAACATGTTGTAGGGGCAACCCTTGTGGTTGCCCAAAACAACAACGTGGCAACAAACAATAGGGCAACCACAAGGGTTGCCCCTACGAGGGATGGCGATATTGTAGGGGCGTTGCATGCAACGCCCCTACGGAATTACGCCCACAAAAAAAGCAGATGAACCTTGTTCTTGCTTCATAAACCTCAAACACTTACTAAAAAAGTTTAATCCGCTCGGACAAAAGTCCATCTGCTACTCTCTATACTCTAATCTCTACATTCTAATCACTAAAGTCTACGGCACCACGCTGCTTTGTATTTCGCCGAAATGTCCCATTTCGCCTTTGGTGTTCTGCCAAGCGAGAGCAAAGTAAACGGTTTTCCCGCGCTGTTCTTCTTCAAAATCCAACGTTATGGGCGACTTAGTGTCTAACAGTGAGTTGGTAAACACTTTGATACTTGTGGGAGGCGTGTCGCTCACTATCCACTTAACCACTGCTCCCTGAACGCCGGCGGGTTTGGCGCGATGATCGCTACCCGAATCACGGAAAGAAAGCGTGATGCAACGTATCATATTGCGGTCGATCTCCGTTACGTCGGGAACTGTGTCAGGCACGGGTACCGGCGTGCGTGTAGTTTTATGAAGCGGCAAACCCATTGCCATTTTATCCTCATCGCTCACTTTGGGATTGTAGGTGATGTAAGATTTTAGCAACATGCGTAATTGCTTCTCATACTCATTACGGGCGGA
>JAISHE010000036.1 GCA_031262745.1 Culturomica sp.
TTTTGATACAACGAACGCCCCCACAAAACGGCACGGGAAATACTGCTGAACGAGTTATCCAAAATAGTAATATCGCTTGCTTCTTTGGCTACGGAAGTTCCATCGCCCATGGATAGCCCTACTTGCGCTGCGTTCAATGCCGGCGCATCATTTGTACCATCGCCGGTTACGGCAATTACTTGGTTTTTGCTTTGCAGCAGTTGCACCAAGCGTTGTTTATCCATTGGGCGGGCACGCGAAAGAATTTTCAAATCCAAAATGCGTTCCAACAATGTTTTATCGTCCATTGCTGCAAATTCTGCTCCTGTGAGGTGGTGTGTTTCGTCTTCGCTTTCTTGCCACAAACCAATCTGACGACCAATCTCTTTTGCTGTTCCGGGTGTATCGCCCGTAACAATAACAACATCAATGCCTGCACTTAAACAGGTTCTTACGGCATCGGGAACATCGGCACGGAGTGGATCGGAAATTGCAACAATTCCCATAAACGAAAGATTGGTATTTTGTAATTTGCCTTCATGTATAAATGCGGTTTCGTCTTTTTCGTCAATAATCTGATAGGCAAAACCCAATGTACGCATTGCTTTGTTCTGGTATTCAAGAAGTTGCGCATGAACTTCTTCTTTCCCGACAGGAATATTTTGACACAAATCAAGCACAATTTCGGGTGCGCCTTTTACATACAACACTTTTTTGCCGAGCAAAGGCGAATTTACAATGGTTGCCATGTATTTACGCTCTGTCGAGAAAGTGAGTTGTTCGACTACTTCGGCATCTTCACGCAAAGGCAAGTAATTTATTCCGTTGTCGTGCAACCAAAGCAACAAGGCTCCTTCGGTCGGATTGCCCAATACTTTGATTTTTGATTGATCCGAATAATCAAGATATGCGGTTGAATTGACTGCAATGCCTTCTTTTATTAAATCCGGAATGCCTTCGCTACCATAGAATTTTGTTTCGTAAATCTTCATTTGGTTTTGCGTAAGTGTACCGGTTTTGTCGGTACAAATTACGGTTGTTGCACCCATTGTTTCGCAAGCGTGCATCTTGCGTACAAGGTTGTTGGTGGAAAGCATCCGTTTCATACTCAACGCCAAACTGAGCGTAATTGCCATTGGTAAGCCTTCGGGAACGGCAACCACAATCAGCGTTACGGCAATCATGACGGTATTCAGTACATATCCGCCAAAAGCAATCCAATCGGTAACTTGCAATCCGCCGGCTTCAACAAAATAGCCGATCAAACGACCTGCGATAATTAATACGGCAATGGCATAACTTGCTTTGGTAATTAAATCAGCCAGCTTATTTAACTGCTGATTAAGCGGGGTTTCTACGCTACTATCTATTTGTGCGCCCTCATATACTTTGCCGTATTCGGTGGCATCGCCCACTTTCAAAACTTGCATAATACCGTGTCCGTCTGATACGGTTGTTCCTTTCATTGCGTGATTTGACGGATACGTTGCCTCCGAATTGAAATCAGCAGGATCGGTTGTTTTTTTAATAACAGGCTCTCCGGTAAGTGTCGATTCGTTGATTTGTAAAGAAATAGCCTCCAACAATTCGCCATCGGCAGGAACTTCTTCGCCGGTTTCCAAAATTACAATATCGCCGACAACGACTTCTTTTTTCGTAATCTCACAAATATTTCCGTTGCGAATTACTTTTACCAAGGTGTCGTCATTCACTTTATTCAGAATATCAAACTTTTTGTTTGCGCTTAATTCAAAGAGAAAGCCCACAACGGTTGCAAGCAAAATGGCAACTAAAATTCCCGCAGGTTCAAGAAAAATGCTTGCGGTGGCATGTCCTGCTAAATATTCGTAACACGCTACGCCTATTGACAATCCTAAAGCAATTAATAGGATAACAATAATAGGGTCGGTAAATTTTTCTAAAAATTGAGACCACAACGATTCTTTTTCGGGTGGCGTTAAAATGTTTTCTCCGTACTTTTTTCGGCTTTCGAGTACTTGCGACTCGGTTAAACCTGTGTGATGATGATTTTGTTGCATATAAAACTTGTTTTAATGAATAATCTTTTTTACGATTATGCGAGCGGTCAAACTCGCATAACCTAATCTTTTTACAGATTAAGAATTGCAGGTAATGATTTCGCTTTTGCCTTCAGATTATTGAGCAATGCTCTTTCAATTCCGTCCACTTCGCCATCGCCTTGAATTTTAGCGAGAAGCCATTTTGCTTCTTCATTGTCGATTTCTCCCGGAGAGGTTTCATCTTCCAACAAAAAACTTGTAATTGCATCAACAAAAAGCGTTTCCCAACTTGCATCGTTGTCTTTTCCCGAAACGACATCGTTCAAATCGAAAAGCATTTCGGCTTCTTCTTTGTCAATTTTGCCATCGGCAAACAATACCTCACGAAGTTGTTTTACTTCCGCCGCATCAATCACGCCATCGGCGAGGATTGATTTTTTTAATTCTTCTAATGTTTTCATATTCTCTGAATTTATAAATGAATAAATAATTATTTTGACAACTTAGATTGATAATTGACACTTTGCTTTAAGTAACTCATGAGCAAGATGACACAAAGCAGAGTAAGCAGTAAACCTAAAATACTCCACCCGAGCGTATCGTATAATCCATGCAACAGCGCCGGAATCAGAATCGCCAATACATAAAGCGATAAGCGGTATTTCGGATATAAATTGGCAAAGGCAATAAAATATCCGGCCATGCCGGCCCAAATGGCATGCAAAAACGGCAAACTGGTCAGTCGGGCTACGTTCATAAAAAAAGCATTGGCATAGTCCAACTCAATATTGACCCCCATTTGATACTGGACTCCTTCGAAAACGCCGAAAGCAATGCCGGAAATCAAACCATAAAACACCATGGACTGAGGAATATAAGGCTCTTTGGAACGATGGATAATCCAAAGCAATGGTAAGGCTTTGGCCGTTTCTTCCAATAATCCAACGCCAAAGATGTAACCGAACATTCGCAGCAGGATATTAGGACTGTCGGTCCAAGCATACATCAAGCTAATGCCCGGAATAATTGCAGGCAAACTCAGCACATCCCATGCAAAAAACACGAATGCCTGTAAACTAAAAAATACGGTAAAAATGGTTTTAGTATTGATTTGAGGTGTTTTGAAAAAATAGTAAAAAAACAGTCCCCATATTACGGAAAAATAGAGTGCGATAACATAAAAGGTAATGACCGGAATGGACGAAAAAAAGCTAATTAAAAAAGCTGGTGCAAGACCAATAAGGGCTAACCACAACAAGCGACTGTCCTGCATAATCGCTTTGCGCGAGAAAACATCGCTTGGGAAGATTAATTCCCGCCCAATATCTTTGATTTGATTGATAAGCGAGCCTTTGTGAGGAATTTTGAATTTCCTGCCGTTCCGTTTTAAAAAATATCCGACCGTATGAACATCTTGCCGATTTGCTTCCGGACAAGCCTTGTCGTACTGCAAAATTTTCCCATCCTCCACGTATGCGACCAAGGCATCGAGGGAGTACGGACCAAACTGCTGACTGTTTCTGATAATGTAAAACATTCTTCAGTTTTTAACTAATTGTACAATAATCAACCGCCCACCTTCTTCTTTCGAAAGCAGTATTTGTTTTCCGTCGGTTAAAGCCACGGCTTGACCGACAGGAATTTTCTTTCCTTCCGTTTTGTCTTCCAAATCCGGCAAACGCTGATTGATGAGCAACCATTGATTTTGATGAAAGACAAAATAAGCTACCGGTTTGCGTTGCTCGGGCGTCAATTTTTCATTGGCCGAAATATTACGGTTTACGTGCCATAAATAGAGATACTGATTGTTGTAAACCATTAAGCGGTAATTGTCGGGAGTGAAAGTACCTGCCCTGCGAGAAGAATAAAGGTTCAATATCGGCAAAGTACCTTTATATTCTGTGCCACAGAAAGGACATTTGGGCTTCGTGGTATTGTCAAATACAAACCATTTGTGCCAACATTTCGGATTTTGACAAGGCTGCATCAAATCTACTGTTTTCAACAAAGCATCTTCCCATTCCTGTGCTGAGGGACGTTTGGACGGGTCGTGAAGACCATCGATAAAAGCGCGGTCGAACAGTGCCTTCAGGTAAGGTCCGCACACGGTATAGGGAATTTTGTTCGGGTCGCTCTGTGGTAATTGCGAGGGATGCAAGTCTCGCACTTTTACCCGATTCGATTTGTCCGCAGGATGTTCGATAAATAGAGCCTTTGACCCCATCGACAATTCTTCGTCTTTGGCCGAATCTAAATCATGCACTTTTCCTCCACGCAAGGGATGGCGATACAACAGATACATATATATTAGGACAGCTAAAGCATGCCTGTCCGTAGTAATGTTCGGCAACTTTCTTGCAGGGTCGTCAATTTTAAGCTTGGTGGTGGACAGTACTTCCGGCGCAATAAAGTCGGGTGTCCCCACCACGTCCGGAGGAAACTTACCGGGTACAACCAAACCATCGATATCAATAATTGATGCACTTCCGGAAGTTGGGTCTATTAATACATTTTTGTAAGATAAATCGGAATGAGCCAGTCCTGCGGCATGTAATCGTTTGACAGCACGACTGATGCGGATGCAGACTTGGAAATATTTAAACCAGTCGCCTTTTTCTTCGGGCGCTAAAAATTTGTTTTGATTCTTAGCCGAAGCAAACCACTTACCTTCTTTCTCTTTGCCTTTAATGCCCAGAAAATCATTATTGACTGAGCCTTTAGAAAAGAAAAAATGTTTTTGGTAGGTAGGAACAACCAAACCTAATTTTCCATTGTATTCCACTATTTTAGTTGGCCAGCAATATAAGTCTTTCCAATATTCGCCGCCTGGTTGATTGAAAATTTTTTCCTTATAGAGATGTGTAATATTTTCCAAACGTTCTTTGGCACGAAAATCCTGTTTATCTCGAAAGAATGCCACCACGTAGGATTTGTCGGGACTGAAATAGACATCTTTCATTCCACCGGCTCCGATAATATCATCCACAAATTCTACCGGAGAGCCGTCGTTTGCTTTTATTTTGACTGTTTTTGCCATAATCAGAATAGGATTGCTATTGTTCTATCATCATGATTCCCTTTCGACCAAAAATCCAACCATTGAAGCAACTGGTCGGCGGCTTGTTCGTTGTCGTCCGTAAAGTCCACTTTCAGCCGGTCTTCATTTTCTCCTTCCAAGTCGCGCCACAGTTGATGCCATTTTTCTATTCGATTCAAGTTGGCGTCTGTTTCAAACTTGGGGTCGGTTATACCGTCGGTCATCAAAATAAGTGCTGTGAAGTCAGGCACAATATCGAATCGTACACGGCGATATATCTCTTCCGCTTGCATAATTTCCGACATGGTAAGGAAGCGGGTTTGCCCTGCATATTCGCCGCCATCGGGCTCTCCGAGAATTTTCAAGTATTCCGGTTCCTTTCGATAAATGCCCATACCGCCGTCGCCTACCCAAAATCCACCGATAAACCAGCCAAAGTCGAATTTTTTACAGATAGCTATTAATAAAGTGGTTGAATAGTCTTTGATTGCAACAGCTTCCTGTTCGTTTTCGCCGGCCCGTTTTGACACTTCCGCGTCGATGTTTTTGTACGCTTTGAAAGCGGCTCCTCCAACTATCTCATATAAAGTCTTACCCACCGCATTCCGATTTTCTTGCGTTTGTTCTTTGCTTAAAACCCGAATGGCCTTTTCCAAAATAGCTCTTTTGGCTGCGATTTGTTCTTTACATACTTCAATAACCGTTTGGCAGGCTATTTCGGAACCTTTACGGGAATATTTGGCAGATCCGGCTCCATCGGCAACCGTCATCACATACCATTCGGATGCTTCGTCGAAGAACAAAGCAAAATCGTCGTCACGCGGTTTGCCTTCGATGGCATGAGAACGACCGCGCTGGCTGGCCGCTACTAAATCTTTTCGGGCTTCTTTGGTTTGTTTGAGACCCAGCATTTTTTTTGTGATTTTGGTTTCTACCTTTACAAACTCCTTATTGCTGTCCGGTTTGTAATAGGCTATATTTTCCGGGGTAGGAATGCTTTTCTTCCAAAGTTCCTTGGGGTCGGGGTTGATGATGAGCGTGATTTCTTTGGAAAGAAATTCCGGTTGTCCGTCTTGCTTGTCTTTCAATTGGTACTTCATAACAATTTGATGGTCGCCCGCGAGGCTGGGAACACCCGTAATTTGTTGTTCGTCTTCATCGTATTGTAAACCGAGGTCCTCCAATCCTTCAAAATTCAACTCCGCTATACCGAATTGTTCGGCCACTGATTTCAATTCTATGGAGTATTCTTGATTGACTTTCCCATTGGGGAAATTAATGTTTATTGCACTCATATTGTTATCCTCTCGCTCTGTTAATATCGAATCCATCACCACCGGCGCCATATTCCGCTTGGCTTCCACACCACGGACAAGTGCTTATTTGCTCTGTACCCACACAATGAATTTTTCCACAAGTATCATCGTAGGCTACTCCAAATTGATTACCACACCACGGACAGGTCGGAAAACCCACCAATTTGTTGGTGTGGACAGTGGCATTATTGGGTTTTTCATCCGACAATTCAAAATACGAATCATCTACTTTGTAGGCTCCTACCAACTGATATTTAGCTCCGTTTTTACGGTATTTAATCAAATAGGGATGCTTGGTATTTTGACATTTAGCGGTAAAAACCACAAAATTATCATCGACGACCGGCGTACGGTCCTGTTTTTCCAAGTCGATTTTTGCAATCGTGTCATTGTCTAACTTGGCTAATTCAAAGCCGCTCGCATTTTGTTCGACACTCACACTACTGGTCTTAATTGAATCGGTTACCCACTTGAAGAATTTTTTATAAGCGGCAGCATCCGCATTGTTAAACTGCAACACGTTGTCTGTCAATTCTCCCAAAACACGGTTATCCGTTTGTTCCCCAAAAGAAATAGCCACCAAATTGACCGATGACCGCCAATTTTTCTTCCACTGAGCAATAGCCGCAGCTACATCACTCGGGCTGTCGGTAGGGACACCATCGGTAAAAAGGAACACAATGGGTTTCCAATCGCCTTTTTGTTCGTAAGTAGTGGGGGTAAAATTTTTTCTCAATTCATACATCAAATGTCCCAGTCCCATGCAGAGCGAAGTGCCGCTGCCAATCGGAAATTTCGGCGGATAAAAACTGATTATTTCCTGCAAAGGAGCCAATGTTTTCGGCTGTCCCGCAAAGGCGATGACCGACACCCACACGGTTTCCAGCGCGTAGGGGTCTGTCCGCAATTCTTTGATGATGGTCGCCATGCCATCCTGTACCCGATCGATGGGGTCGCCCACCATCGATTCGGACACATCTATTAAAAAATAAATAGGTAATCGTCTCATGTGTTGAATTTTAAATGATTATATAATGCTGTTTATCTCGGGAGGTGGTGGCGGTAACGATATATCGCTTGTTGCACCTACGCTACGGTTGCCTTCGGCGACAACAACCGTTACCCATTCGAAAAATTTCCGGAAAGTAGCGCTGTCGGTAGTTTCCAAATTAACCACTTCGTTGGCAAATAACTTTACCAACTCCGTACGCACTTTGTTGCCCACCAGACAAACTACTATTTTGCCAAAATGTTTGCCTTTAACTACCGGAATCACTTTGTTGAAAAGCAGGGTGTCGGATGCCCGCCCGTCGCACATAACGAACAGTAAGGGCATCCAGTCGCCTTTGCGTTCGGGAGTGCTCAGTTGCACTTCCGAATCTATTTTTTTGCATACAAATTCCAAGGCTTCGCCCAAATGTGAACCGGCAGCTTCCGGCAGTGCTATTGCCGGAAGCTGCATGTTCTCCAATTCGGTAAGCGGCAGGATTTGTTCCGGTTTGCGATTGAATGTAGTCACACTCAGCCATACGGATTCCAAGGCAAAAGGGTCTTGCCGAAGGCTCGCCATCATGGTTTCCAAACCGACTTTTATGGCCTCGATGGGTTCGCCACGCATGGCGCCCGATGTTTGAATTAAAATATAAACAGGTAATCTTCTCATTGTTTTTTACCCATAAAAATTGATAATAATGCACCCGTTATGGATGCTCCGATTACACTACAATATTGACTTCCGGAGGGGGAGGAGGCAATTCACTCAATCCACCGACATCTACGCCGCTCGCTTCCACTTTCTGGCTTCCGGTACTGACCGAAGCCGAAACCCATTTGAAGAAAGCTTTGATAGTGCCGCTGTCGGCTGTATCCAATTGTACTACGACTTCCGTAATTTGCTTCAGCACATTGGTATCTGCTCCTGTTCCGGCGCCACAGGCCACAACAATCCCCGTCTTACGTTTTTGAAATTCGGCCAGTCCTTTCTGCCAATTGTCCGTGGGAGCGCCATCGGTCATAATAAAGACCAAAGGTTTCCAGTCGCCTTTGACCTCAGTAGTGCTTTTTGCCACTTCCGAATCGATTTTCTCTGCCAACAATTGCAAGGCATCGCCGAACGCAGTGGTGCCGGTAGCATCAATATTAGGCATTTGAAACAAAGAGAGTTCGGTAAGAGGTACAATTTGTTTTGCCGAACTGTCGAACGTGATTACGCTCAAGAAGGCTGTCTCTAACGCATACGGGTCTTGCCGCAAGGTAGAAACCAAAACTTGCACACCGTTTTTAACGGCTTCGATAGGCTCGCCGGTCATCGAACCGGATGTGTCCAATACTAAATAAACAGGTAATCTTCTCATACTTATAAATATTTAGATGCCACCGTCATTAATGTTTCTTTCAAGGCTTGGTCCGAAGTGGCTTCTCCTATCGCATTGAATTTCCATTCACCGCCTTTCTTATAGAAGACTCCCATTACCATCGAAACACTTCCGGCAAAGGAGGCATCATTCGCAATATCGTAAGTGGCAAACACTTCATTGACACGGCTGGGAGTGCCTTCGTAGATTCGGATAGACGCGAAAGGAATCGTTTTGAAGTCATGCCCCCTAAAACTGTTGAGTACAAATGCAATTTTATCCACATCGGCCGGAAGCGACGCCAAATCAACGGTAATCACTTCATTATCCAGTCCGTCATCTCCACCCATATCGCCTGTTAAATCATCGCCACTGTGCTTGATTGAGCCATTCTTGGATTTCAAGTTGCGATAATAAATAACTTCTAATGCTTGGTTTTGGCTATTAAACGTAGCACAACTCGCATCCAAATCCACGGCTTCCATGTGTTTGGCGCCAAACCACCCCTTTTTCTCAATAGCGCCCCAATTGACGCCGACACAGATATTATGCAACTTATTGCCGTTGCCTTTCTCCAGATTGATTCTCTGGCCTTTTTCTAATTTAATTGCCATATTTGATGTTTTTAAATGTTTATTAAATAATCAGTTGTATTTCTCGAGATAGTCATTCAGCCCGCCTTTTTGGCCTACCCCCACAGCTTCGAACTTCCATTCGCCGTTGCGTTTATAGATACGTCCGAACTCGACGGCTGTTTCGACGGAAAAGTCTTCCTCCAATTCATATTTTAATAATTCTTCGTCGTTGTCCGGATTAAAAATACGAATGAAAGAGTTGCGTACTTGCCCGAAATTTTGGCCGCGTTCCAGGGCTTTGTGGATAGTAATCACAATACAGATTTCTGTAGCAGCCGGCGTAATTTTCGACAAATCCACTTTGATTTGTTCGTCGTCGCCATCGCCGTCTCCCGTCAAGTTATCCCCGGTGTGTTCCAAGGCTCCATCCGGCGATTTCAGATTGTTGTAGAAGACAAAATACTCGTCACCTACCAGTTTCTTGTTCTCGCCCAGCACAAATGCCGAAGCATCCAAATCGAAATCCTGTCCGGTGGACGATGCGTTGGCATCCCATCCCAGACCAATAATGAACTTGGGCAGTTTGACATCTACCCGTTGCCCTTTTTCTAAATTGATTGCCATAATACTTTAATTTTATGAATGAATAATTATTTGCTGCCTGCCTGCCATTGCATTCCCCAATGGTACTTTTTGTCGCAATCGTCATGTCCATTGTGAAAAGTAACGGATTTTTTAACAGTCATAGACTCTCCGGTAAACAGTATGTCGGCAATGGCACAAAACGTTTGATTGCTATATTGTTGCCCCATTTCTACCACTACATCCGGATTGCCCGGCACTTTAATAGTGACCACCGCATTGGTTTCCGACCATTTAGCGGCGCCTTCATAGATGAAACAATAGATAACCATCCGCTTCAAGTCGCCGATGCCTTGCGGATTGAGAAGGATATTTTCCCCTTCGGAAGCTGCTCCCGAGCGGTCATCGCCGCTATGCCAAATCCAAGGTTTTGCCGTGTAGCAACCTTGGCGTGTGAGACGATTACGCGGCCCTCCATTTCCGTGTGCGAATTGCAAACCGTCGATTACCGACTTGGTGCCGTCGTTGAGTTCAAAGAAGCAACCCAAGTCGAGGTCAATCGATTTGTCTCCGCTCCAAAATTTCGACCATCCGCTTTGTTGCGGTTGTGACCAGTTGAGATTAATCACAATCTCTTTGGATGCATTACAGCCTCCCTTCGACAAGTCTATCCTGTGACTGTCTCCCTGTTTTTCGAGGGTGATTTTATTCAAGTTTATAGCCATGATATTGTTTTTTAAGCAAATTGTGATGCGTATTTATTGACAAAGTATTGCAAACCGCCCTTATAGCCAATGCCCATTGCCTCAAACTTCCATTCGCCATTGCGTTTGTATAGCCTGCCGAACTCAACAGCTGTTTCTACCGAGAAATCTTCGTCCAAGTCATACTTGGCAATTTCCTCGTTGGTTTGTGCGTTGTAGATACGGATAAATGAGTTGCGAACCTGCCCGAAATTCTGTTTTCGTGCTTCAAATTCATAAATGGTTACGGTAAAAATGATCTCTTGTATCCGGTTATCAACTTTGGACAAATCAATGGTCAAAGTTTCATCATCCCCGTCGCTGCTTCCTCCCGTTGTGTCATCTCCTGAAGATTCGACCGAACCATCGGAAGATTTTTGATTTCCATAAAATACAAAGAATCGTTCTTCAGGGATTTGTTTATTTTCCCCCAGCATGAACGCTGATGCATCCAAGTCAAAATCAAACCCTGTTCCTTCGTTGGGATCCCAACCCAAACCTACTCCTACTTTCGACAGCCCGATTTCTATCCGCTGTCCTTTTGTTAAATTAATTGCCATTTTTTTTTAGTTTTATATTATGTTATACAACTTTGATTCCTTATTTCAATTCACTAATATTAGCCATAAGAAAGGGCATAAAAAAAGCGTGGAACTTAACCTTATCGCTGTCAAAGGTGTTCCACGACCTACAATACCTGATAAGTAGTTAAGCCCACGCCGAAGCGTGAGCGTTACTAACTCATTCAAAGGTATTGTCAATCCGTAAAACGGATCTGTTGTGGAACTTTTTGACAGCCTGAATAAATAGCAAGCGCCGCTAATATGTCTTATAACGTCATCTACTCATTTTATTTCAATTTATATAATGTCATTTGTTTTTTATCTTGTTGCAATTGATTGTGTGCAAAAGTACATTATTTTTTCAAAAATTAATTATTCTTTAAACTTTTTTTATCTGATTGTTGCACTCCCGATAATTATTGGGAATATACTTCTCTATCTATTGAGAGTCAAAAAAGACAAAAACATAAAAAACGTGGAAATTCAATTTCTTGAACTTCCACGCAATTCAATCTATAATTCTTCTACTAAACTTTCTTACGGAATAAGTGAACTTTGAATTGGTGAAAAATGTCCCATTTCTCCCTTTGTGTTTTGCCACGCAAGGGCGAAATAAACGGTTTTACCATGTTGATTATTAGAAAACACAAATGTAATAGGAGACTTGGTGTCTAATAACGAATTGGTAAACTCATCTATTTCCGTAATGGGAACATCACTCACTTTCCATTTGACAACAGCACCTGACACACCTTCCGGCTTTTTGTGTCTATCGCTTAAATAAGCAGTAAAATCAATAGTAATCCGACTTGGAATGTTCAAATCGAAACTTGCTATCTCAGGAAAATTTGTGGGAACAGGCACAGGAGTACGTGTAGTCTTGTGTACCGGTAATCCCATTTCAACTCTTTGTTCATCCGTAACAAGCGGATTGTAAGTGATATAACTTTTAATAACTATACGCTATTGCGCTTCATACTCTTTGCGGGCAGTTTTCTTTGCCTGCATGGCAGAAATTGTCTTCATTGCCGTTACGGCGTCAATCGGGACAAACCACATTTCCGCACCTTTTTGAACTGCGTATAATAAAACGCTTTGCCAAGTATCGAATTGGGCATTTGTGCCTGAAATGAAATCATGGAGGTACATAATTTAATAGTTAATAACTGATAATTTATAAATTAATACACGCCCATTCTTTCGGGGTATTAAACTAACAGTTATGGGGTCTATTCACACAACTTTCAGGTGGCTCGTAGAGCCTGATTTTCACAACCTTAGATCAGCGACCTAAGGAGGATAGGATGGCGTTCGGAAGAACTGCCGTAGGTTATGGATTCAACAAATCCTTGCAGAAATAGTCCAAAATGCCGTTAATCATAGAAACATAATTGGCAGCTTTGCGGTTGTTGGGATTAAGTCGCAACACGGCATTGAATTTATTAAGCGCATCGGCTTGTCGTCCCTTGCGATAGTAGAGTTCCCCAAGCGTAAGCAGCAAATTTTCATCCTCGGATATTTCTTCAATACAATTTTCAAGAAATTCTATGGCATTTTCTTCCTCTCCTGTTTGCAAAAACTTTTCAACTTCTTTTTTCATATCCGATTACAACTTTATTGAAAATATTTTCCTTGTAACATTACCCACTTCATCACTCACGGTTATCACAACTCTATTTTCACCTTTAATAAATGCAGGTTCATCCGTGCTACTGCTATAAATATCATTTTTGGCATCATATTCAAACAGACACCATTCCCCGTTTACTTCACCCTTGTAGGTGTTGATGCCGGAAAAATCATCTTTTATTTCAAACTTGAGCACACCGTTGCGCACATTAAGCAGTTCGATAGTGGGAGCAACCGTATCGGATTTCACGGCGTAGCAACCGAGCATATCCGTCAAAGCATAAATTCCGCCGGCATCATGGTAGGTTGTGAGCGGTTTGGTTTCTTTTTTGTCGTTTATCCTAAAAATTACACTCTTGTCATCAAACTCACCGTTGATATGTAGTCTCACGGGCTGCATCAAAGGAATTTCTTCTTCGGCAGTTAGGTATACCTTATATTTAAGGTCATCCACCTCCAAACTGTCGGTTCTCGCCACTCGGCGCACCGACGAAAACAGCACCTCAGAACCTAATTGCATACTCAGCGCATCAACCGTGAGCACGCAATTACTGTCATAACGAAGCAGCGGGAAATCGGTATCCGCATTTCCGGCAACACCTTTCAAACGTATCTCCGCAAACGACTTATTGCCGGCATAGTCAACAAAATCAAGTTCGACTTTTTTCGTTTCTCCCGTCGCCACGTTAATCAACCCGTCCTCATAAGCCTCCACCCCCGGTATCCTGTTCAAATAAAAACCGAAAGTACGATAAACCGTCTTGCTATTATCATTGTATAAATTAAAATCTTTGATTTCATTTATTAGTCGCCTACTGCTAAACGTGCAACTGTCCACTGTGTAGTCGAATTTTTTCTCTCCGTCAACAGTCATTCTCATTTTGTAGACACCCAATTTATTAGAGGAATTATTCATATAATCAATCACATGCGCAGCAATACCTATCTTGCCGGCAGGCACTTCCACCGTGCCCGAAGTGTAACGCTTTTCGGCAAGTTGTCGCATATCCGCAGCTTTCAAACGCTTCACAAAACCGTCTGCCGTTACCGTATATATATAAAAGGTAATAGGTTTGGGAGCTATGTGATCTTCGATGTCGACATATCGCAACGGATTTAACAAAACTTCCGTGCTTGATTGACGATACTCAAAATGCAAGTGGGGACCACCGGAAGAACCGGAATCACCCGAATAGCCGATAATATCACCTTTCTTAAAGGTAATATTCGCTTTACGCACATTCTTATCCACATAAAAACTCTTTTCGGCATATTGAAATCGGCGCACCATCTCCCTAATCTCAGGATTAAACCTTTGAAGATGACCGTAGACCGTCATCTTACCGTCCGGATGTTCTATATACAACGCATTACCGTAGCCGACAGCCGAAACGAACACCCTCACCAACTTCCCGTCGTTAACCACCCTCACTGGCAGACCTTCCCTCCCACCCGTGCGAATGTCTATACCGGAATGAAAATGCGTTGCCCTTAATTCTCCAAAACTTCCGCTCAATAAAACTTCTCCCGCCATAGGATGTATATTTCCCTGAGAAAAAACAGGCAATGTAAAGAGCAATAGACATAAGAAATTTGAAATATTACAAAAAATCTCTCTCATACGTTTCCTCCATTCTCTAAAATCGTTTTAAATGTAGGACAAATATATTGATAATTTGAATAAAATAGCATACCTTTGTGTTGAAAAGGTTTTTCTACAATGGCAGAAAAGACAGAAAAAGAAGATAGCGTTTTAAACGAGTTGAAATTCAAGGTTGATAGACTTATAAAACTTTACCGAAATTCACTCGAAGTAATTAATGAGCAGAAAGAAAAAATAGAGGAACTTTCTGTATCAATCGGCAATTTGGAAGCACAAAATGCGGAATTGGATGAAAAATTGAAAAACGCTAAAATCGCTACCGGTCTTATGTCCGAAAATAAAGACGATAATTCTCGTCAGGCAAAATTGCAGATAAATCGTTTAGTGCGGGAGATAGATAAATGTATTGCTCTTTTGAATAACTAACTCATGGATGCTCAAATTGATATAGCCGGAAAAAAATATCCGATGACGGTGAACAATGAAGAACAGGAGGAAATATACAGAGCGGCGGCAAAACGTATAAATGATATGATTTTAAAATATCGTGAAAGGTACGGCTCATTAGATCCTTCGGATCTTTTGGCTCTTTCGGCTTTCCAATTGACCGTTAAATTATTGAGTACGGAAAGGCGTAACGACACGGCTCCTATAATCAATGAGATAGAAAAGATCAACGTGAAAATTGATGAAATTATAAGAGAGCAAAATATATAAAGACGTTCTTTGAAGAAAAACAAAACTACCCGCATTGTTTTATAATAAGCGCAAAACTCAACATTATAACAATTAGAGTCAAGCTTTATTCGCACAAGACAGGCCTCAACTCGCAAGAGTATCCCTCACGGGAACGGTGGAAGTCTGAATCGAATGGCAGCTCTACCCGTGTTTCTACAGGGTTTTTGCAATTAAACAATGCGGGTTTTTTATTGATATAAAACAACTTAAAATAATAATATTTTTATAAAAAACGATATGACTGAAATAATAATAATCGGAGCGATAGCGATGGTAGTCGGGTTGGTGTTAGGCTACGTAATCCTAAGAATAACGCTCAAAAAACGTAGTTCCGACATAGTTAAAGAAGCTGAGATTGAGGCTGAAGTAATAAAGAAGGAGAAAATTCTGCAAGCAAAAGAAAAGTTTTTGCAAATAAAAGCAGAACATGAGAAAGACATTAACACACGCAACAGCAAAATTTTGGCTGCCGAAAATAAAATCAAACAGCAGGAGAATGTGATTTCCCAAAGATTTGAGGATATACAAAGGAAAAGTAAAGATTTGCAAACACAACTGTCAAGTATTGAAATCCAAAAAGAACTTTTTGAAAAGAAAGCACTTGAACTTGACAAACTTAAAAAGCAACAAATCGAACAACTTGAAGCAATTGCAGGTATGTCCGGTGAGGAAGCTAAGGAAAGTCTTATCACTTCCTTGAAAGAAGAAGCCGAATCACAAGCAGCATCCTACGTAAATGAAATCATGGAGGAAGCTAAAATGACTGCCAATATGGAAGCTAAAAAAGTTGTGATAAAGACCATACAACGAGTGGCAACCGAGACGGCAACCGAAAATGCGGTTTCTATTTTCCACATCGAATCGGATGAAGTGAAAGGTCGCATCATCGGTCGTGAAGGTAGGAACATTCGTGCTTTGGAAGCTGCTACCGGCGTTGAAATCATTGTTGACGACACTCCGGAAGCCATTGTGCTTTCCGGTTTCGACCCTGTGAGACGAGAAATTGCTCGCCTTTCGCTCCACCAACTTGTTACCGACGGTCGTATACACCCCGCACGTATCGAAGAGGTTGTAAACAAAGTGAAAAAACAGATAGAAGAAGAGATTATCGAAACCGGTAAACGTACTGCCATTGATCTCGGTGTTCACGGTTTGCATCCGGAGCTAATCAGACTTATAGGTAAAATGAAATACCGTTCTTCCTACGGTCAAAACCTCCTGCAACACTCTCGTGAAACGGCTAATCTTTGTGCAATCATGGCTGCCGAACTCGGTTTGAACGTGAAGAAAGCAAAAAGAGCAGGTTTGTTGCATGACATAGGTAAAGTGCCCGACGATGAGCCGGAATTGCCGCATGCTATTCTCGGTATGCAGTTGGCAGAAAAGTATAAGGAAAAACCCGACATCTGCAATGCTATCGGTGCCCACCACGAAGAAGTAGAAATGACTTCACTTATTTCACCTATCGTTCAGGCTTGCGACGCAATTTCGGGAGCACGTCCGGGAGCACGTCGCGAGGTAGTGGAATCCTATATCAAACGTCTGAAAGACATGGAAGACTTGGCATTATCGTACAACGGGGTTGTGAAAACTTATGCTATTCAAGCAGGACGCGAACTTCGCGTGGTGGTTGGAAGTGAAAAAATATCCGATTCCGAAGCCGAAAAGATTTCTTACGGCATAGCCAAAAGGATACAGGATGAAATGACCTATCCGGGTCAGGTGAAAGTTACAGTTATCCGCGAAACCCGCGCCATTGCTTACGCTAAATAATTAACCCATGTTCAGACGAATTCAATCATTGATATTAATCGTTGCCTTAATCACGGCATGCCTGCCCTTTTTCATGCCTATTGCAAGCATAAGTGTAGACACTGTGGGTATTTACGATATTTATGCCGCAAAAATCACGGAACGTATGCCGGAAGCCGGTTTCATTGCATGGAATTATCCGAATATGATTCTCACCGGTTTCTCTGCCGCATTAATTTTTGTCGGCTTGTTGCTTTATAAAAAACGCAGCTTGCAAATGCGCTTGTGTATTGTGAATACGGTGTTGCAAATAGGTGCTTTCGTTTTAAACTGGATGACAGTGGTAGGACTAAACAAAAATGCCGGAGGCGAATGGCACACTTTTGTTGCTTTCGGTTTTCCTTTGGTTACGGCAATACTTGTTTTCACTTCCATAAGATTTATCATAAGGGATATTGCCCTTATGCACTTGTATGATAGAATTAGATGACACTTTGAATATAAATGCCTTTAAACAATACTATTATGAATAAACTATTTTTTGCTCTGATAATCCTGCTCGGCGGGATGATACCGAAAACTTTCGGTTGTACCAACTTCCTTTTTACCAAGTCTACAACAAAAGACGGGTCTACTGTTATAACTTATTCTGCCGATTCTCACGTGCTTTTCGGTGAATTGTATCATTGGGCTGCTGCCGATTGGGCTGAAGGCTCACTACTTGACATCTACGAATGGGACACCGGCAAGTTTCTCGGAAGGATTCCTCAGGTTGCACACACTTACAATGTGGTCGGCAACATGAACGAACATCAGCTGTCAATAGGTGAAACAACCTACGGCGGTTTGGAAGCACTCGGAACGCAAACCGGTGCCATAATGGATTACGGAAGTCTTATATACGTAACTCTTCAACGTGCAAAAAATGCAAGAGAAGCTATTACAGTCATGGCTGATTTGGTTGAAAAATACGGTTATGCAAGTTCAGGCGAATCTTTTTCCATTTGCGATCCGAATGAAGTATGGATTATGGAGATGATTGGAAAAGGTGAAGGCGAAAAAGGTGCGGTTTGGGTGGCAAGAATGATACCGGACGGATATGTGTGTGCACATGCTAATCAAGCTCGTATCACGACTTTCCCGCTCGAAGGCAAAACATCTATATCTTCCGATAAAATGAAGCAGATTTACAATAAAGAAGTTACAACCGTCTATTCAAAAGATGTAATTTCTTTTGCAAAACAAAAAGGTTTCTATCCGCAAGATGCTTCCAATAAGGATTTCAGTTTCTCCGATACTTATGCTCCTGTTGATTTCGGCGGTGCACGCGGATGTGAAATACGTGTTTGGGCATTCTTTAATGAAGTCTACTCTGATATGGCTCAATATTGGGAATATGCAAAAGGTACCGACATTCAAAAGGATTCAAAAGGTTATGCAACCAATCGTATGCCTCTTTGGATAAAACCGGATCGCAAAGTGGATGTGATGGAGATCATGGATTTTATGCGCAACCACTTGGAAGGAACCGAATTGGATATGACCAAAGATCCGGGAGCCGGTCCATACGAATGTCCTTACAGGTGGCGTCCTATGCGCTACACTGTTGACGGTAAAAGCTACGTCATGGAGCGTGCTACGGCAACTCAGCAAACGGGCTTCACGTTTGTTGCTCAAAGTCGCAGTTGGTTACCTAACGAAATAGGCGGTATACTTTGGTTCGGCGTTGACGATGCGGCAAGCAGCGTGTATTTTCCGATGTATTCGGCTTCAACCCGTTCACCCAAATCATTTGCCGTTGGTAACGGTTCAATGATGAAATTTACAAACGATGCGGCTTTCTGGGTGTTCAATCAGGTAACAAATTTCGCATACTCTCGCTACAATATTATTCATCCGGAAGTACGTGCCAAACAAAAAGCATTGGAAACCAAGTATCAAACAGATGTTAAAATGACCGATGCCGCAGCTTTGACATTAATTGACAAAGATAAAAAAGCCGTTGTCGAGTATCTGACGGATTTTTCTTGTAACACGGGAGACCGACTCACCGATGATTGGCGTGATTTCTACGGTTATCTTTTCACAAAATACATGGATGGAAACGTGCGCACGGTGGTACCCGATCAAAAGAATCCGAAAGTGAGCAATCCTCCTCATCCAGAGAAGTATTTGCGATCAATAATCGAATACATGGGCGACAAACAAGCGGTTAAGGAATAAAAAAACGACAATAATTTTGGCTTGATAATATTATTTTCTAATTTTGTTGCCCGTTAGGATATGAGGGTACCTGAAAAACCGAAGGAATATCCTGATTTATAACTACGTACGTAATCTCTTACAGAAATTCAGGTAGTAATATTGCGTTCGAGAAACAAATAAAATAAAGTAAGCATGGACTTAATTAAAATTGCAGAACAGGCATTCGTGCCGGCAGAAACAGTAGAATTACCTGCCTTTGCCCCCGGTGACACTATTAGTGTACACTATAAAATCATTGAAGGCAGCAAATCAAGAATCCAGATTTTTAAAGGTGTCGTTATCCAAATCAAGGGAGAAGGCAACAATAAATCTTTTACCGTTAGAAAAATGTCAGGAAATGTGGGTGTTGAAAGAATTTTCCCTATGAAATCACCGTTCATTGATCAAATTGAGGTGAATAAAAAAGGTAAAGTTCGCAGAGCACGTATTTTCTATTTCCGTAATTTGACCGGTAAAAAAGCGAGAATTAAAGAAAAGAGAATCGTATCTACTACTGAAAAATAGTGTTACGCTCTATATTTGGGTTTAAATTTTTGTGAATGAAAGGGAGTTTTTTAACTCCCTTTTTTTATATTTGTAGCCCTTACGATGTTTGATTAAATTAAATAAATAGATATGGCAAATAATGAAATTCTCCAAAAAGCGAAAGAAAAAGCTGCTTTGTGGTTATCCGAATCATACGATGAAACTACTCGTAAAGAAGTTAAGCGAATGCTGGAAGCACAGGATTCTACGGAATTAATCGAATCTTTCTACAACGATTTGGAATTCGGTACCGGTGGTTTGAGAGGTATAATGGGTGTTGGAACGAACCGTATGAACATCTACACCGTAGGTGCTGCCACACAAGGTTTTGCAAACTATTTAAAGGCAAATTTCGCTCCGAAATCAGCCGGAGAAATTTCCGTTGTAATCGGATATGACTGTCGCAACAATTCTCGACTTTATGCCGAAACCGTAGCTGCAATCTTCTCTTCCAACGGTATTCTTGCATACCTTTTTGACGAACTACGTCCCACACCTGAAATTTCATTTGCGATACGTGCTTTGGGTGCTAAGGGCGGAGTAATTATCACGGCATCTCATAACCCTAAGGAATATAACGGATATAAAGCTTATTGGGAAGACGGTTCGCAACTCGTTCCGCCACATGATAAAAACGTGATAAATGAAGTAAAGAAAATAAAAATCGACGATATAAAATTCAATAAAAATCCCGATTTGATTAAGATTTTAGGAGAAGATTTCGATAAAAAATTCCTTGCTGAGGTTAAAACCGTCAGCAGATTGCCGGAAGTCATCAAACTTCAACACGATTTAAAGATTGTTTTCACTCCATTGCACGGCACAACCTATAAAATGGTACCGGCTTCTCTTAGAAATTGGGGCTTCACAAATATCATAACCGTTCCGGAACAAATGATTACAGACGGTAATTTCCCAACCGTTAAATCTGCAAATCCCGAAGAACCGGCAGCTTTTAAAATGGCTCTCGACAAGGCAAAGGAAGTGGATGCCGATATTGCAATGGCTTGCGATCCCGACGGTGATAGGCTTGGTATTGCTGTGAAAAACGATCTGGGAGAATGGGTATTGTTAAACGGTAATCAGTCAAATATCATTTTCACATGGTACATAATCAACCGTATTCAGGAAGACCCCAAAGCTCTTAAAGACGGTTTATATACAGTTAAAACCATTGTTACCAGCGAACTTATCAAAGAAATTGCCGAAAAGAATAATGTATTTTGCTATGATGTTTACACCGGCTTCAAGTGGATTGCCGACATCCTTCGTAAAAAAGGAGCTAAGGGCTACATCGGTGCCGGTGAAGAGTCCTACGGTTTCATGCCGGGTTCGTTCACTCGCGACAAAGATGCTGTTTCTTCCGTTTCATTGATGGCAGAAATCGCCGCATGGGCAAAAAATCAGGGCAAGAATGTTTTTGATTTACTGAAAGAGGTTTATGCTGCTTACGGATTTTCTCAGGAAAAAATGATTTACATCGAAAGGGAAGGCATGAGCGGTGCGGCGGAAATAAAAGAAATGATGCACAATTTCAGAAATCATACACCTAAAACCATCAACAATGAGGAAATCGTAATTAAGAAGGACTATGCCGATTTGAAGGTTACCGATTTAAGAACCGGAGATGTGAAGGATATGACAACATTCCCCGGCACAAGCGATGTTTTGCAATTCTATCTTACCGACGGCAGTAAGATTTCCGTGAGACCTTCCGGCACCGAACCCAAAATCAAGTTTTATTTTGAAGCTCGTGCGGCAATGAAAGATGTCAATGATTTTCATAATGCTCAACAGAAAGCAAATGAGAAAATCGAAAGTATTATGAAAGACTTAAATTTATGAAAGGTATTGTTCTTGCAGGAGGGTCGGGTACAAGATTGTATCCTATAACCAAAGGTGTATCTAAACAAATATTGCCGATTTACGACAAACCGATGATCTACTATCCTATATCGGTGTTGATGTTGGCGGGGATACGTGAGATTTTGATTATTTCCACACCACAGGATTTGCCCGGTTTTCGTCGACTGCTCGGCGACGGTTCCGACTATGGCGTGCGCTTTGAATATGCAGAACAACCAAGTCCTGACGGTTTGGCTCAAGCATTTATTATAGGTGAAAGTTTTATAGGAGATGATTCGGTTTGTTTGGTGCTTGGTGATAACATTTTTTACGGACAAGGTTTCAGTCGTATGTTACAGGAAGCCGTAAGCACGGTAGAACAGGATAAGAAAGCTTGTGTTTTCGGTTACCGAGTGAGCGATCCGGAACGTTACGGAGTGGCGGAATTTGATAAGGAAGGTAATGTTTTAAGTATAGAGGAAAAACCGGCAAAACCAAAATCAAACTATGCCGTTGTTGGTTTGTATTTTTATCCGAACAAAGTGGTAGAAACAGCCAAGAACATTAAACCTTCTGCAAGAGGCGAATTGGAGATAACAACCGTAAATCAGAGATTTTTAGACGAAAGCGAATTAAAGGTACAACTGTTGGGCAGAGGCTTTGCATGGCTTGATACCGGTACCCACGATTCACTTTCGGAGGCATCCACATTTATAGAAGTAATCGAAAAGCGTCAGGGTTTGAAAGTGGCATGTTTGGAAGCTATTGCCTATCGCAAAGGTTGGATTACAACCGAAAAACTGATGGCAATTGCAGAGCCTATGAAGAAAAATCAATACGGTCAATACTTGTTAAGATTGCCGGAGGTTATTTCTTAAAAATAGAAAAGTTAACGCTGCCGTACTTGCGATGATCCGAAAAGAAAGGATGACTTGAATAGTCAACCGTACTTGGGTGTTCTATTATCGCCAAACCGCCCGTAGCAAGCAAATCGTTATCAAAAATTGCATCCGGAATTTCCTTTATTCTAAGCAATTGATAAGGCGGATCGGCAAATATAAGGTCAAACTTTTGATCTGTGTCGGCACGTAACTTTGCAAGTTTCTTTAAAGCTGCAAATGCATCGTTTTTATACACCTTGATTTGCCGAAGATTCAACTGCAATGCCGTTGCCTTAATAAAAGCATAATGATTGTAATTGAGTTCAACGGAAATCACTTCCTTTGCACCTCTTGATGCAAGTTCATAAGAGATACTGCCGGTACCTGAGAAAAGGTCAAGAGCCATGCAATCATCAATGTCAATTATGTTTGCGATTACGTTGAAGATGTTTTCCTTAGCAAAATCCGTCGTGGGACGTGCTGTGAAATTTTTATCGGGAATGATTTGACGACCTTTATGAGTTCCGCTTATTATTCGCATTTGTGCATGCTTAATAAATGTATGAAAGCGGAAGAGTTGACATTATCGTTTTTAAGAAGCACGTTCAAGTTATCATCCTTCAACAAAGTTATATTCAGCAGATAAGAACTTAAAACTTTAAGCAGCATAGGATCGTCAACTAAGTTACCGGAAATAGATGTGTAGAGATTATATGTTTCAATTCCACACTTTCTCAAACTCAAAAGTATGAAATAAACCATATCCGGAATAGCCGAATAATTAAAAGAATTGAAGAGCAACACATTTCTTTCTTTCACAATCAACAAATCAAAATATGTGTCGTGAATATCAATGAAAAGATGCTGTGAAGTTTCGCCGGTGTCGGACAAAGAATTAATAATAAAAGGATAAGCGGAGTTCACAATACAAAGAGAGCGGTAGCGTGATGTCAGAAATTTTACAAAGTTTCTTGGCTGTGATTCCACTATATAAGCCTCCATCGGGCGTATTTTCTTATATAATAAGGTGTCATTTTTATCGGTAGGCAAACATACCCTATAAATATCCGGCAACAAATCCTTGTTGAAAATGTGAGCCGGAATAAGCATTTTATCCTTATTTGCCGGAAGCACATAAACTTTCTTGTATTGCAAATTCAGCAACTCATCTTCCACAAGTGTTTTTTTTGTTTTTGCAATCACTTCATCCTGAGATGTCAACATGTGAGGCTTAAACGAAAACACCATCAACGTTCCGTCGGCATCATGTATAGAAAAAGAAAGTCCATCCGTCGCAAAACGGATGGACAATATATAAACAACAGTATTTTCCTTTTTAAATTCGCTATTTGAATAAAAAAAAGTCATTATTCCCAATTACCAACGTTGTTGTTAGCTTCTTCAAGATCACCCACTTTCAATCCCGGATATTTTTTCAAACGCAATCTTTCACCGTTTTCTTCCAAAAGACATTCGTAATACTTTTCATCCATAGTCTTGAATATAACCATATTGGAAACTCTTGCTTCAAAAACAGGCACTTTCAATCCGGAGTCGGTTGTCAAGGTGTTTGTAGCCAATTCAAACTGATCTTCTCTTCTTGTTTGAGGCACATATCTCAAATCGTTGATTGTGTTCACATCGTATTTACCTTTGAAAATTTCCTGTAAGGCAGCCACTTTAATGACATCACGAATAATGAAACCTTGTTTGATAGCTTGAGCTTCGGTCATGCCTTTTTCTATCTGTTCATCGGTTAGTGCACCGATTGAACGTACAATTTTAACAGAATCGTATTTGATGAAATTGATGAGAGTGTCGAAACTTGCAGTGTATTTATTAAACACACTACGATAGGCTTCTTCAGCCGAGCGGACATCTTTCAAACGGTCGATAACTCTATCGTTTCTTTGTTTTTTAATAATAGTAAACTCCTGAGGAATCTTTATGCTTTCATAGCATTTATATGCAACGAAAACAATTGCCAAAGCCAATACTATTGAAATAATCAGTTTTTTCATTTTTATTAGTTATTTGTATTAATATTTTCTCTTATCTTTACTATGTTTTTCGGTGGGATTTTCCCGCTGACAAATTTATGAAAAAAAATAAAGAATAACATTCTCTAACCATAAATTTATTCGTGATATCAAAACATTTTGAAGATACGGTTCTCAAGCATTTCGGATTTGAATTTTCGGGATCACAGAAAAAAGCCATTGATGAATTTATATCTTTCTATTTCAATCACAGGGAAGACAACTTATTTGTTTTGAAAGGATATGCCGGCACCGGCAAAACCTCTCTTATTTCATCTATCATAAAAACACTAAAAGACTTGAAACAGAACTTTGTGTTGCTTGCACCGACCGGCAGAGCTGCCAAAGTTTTTTCGGCATATTCGGGCGAATCGGCTTACACTATTCACAAGAAAATCTACCGACAAAAGTCGGCAACGGATGTGGTTACCACTTTCAGTTTGGCGTTCAACAAACATTTCAACACACTTTTCTTTGTAGATGAGGCATCAATGATTTCAAACAGCAGCGGTGATTCGGCTTTCGGAAGCGGTAGACTGTTGGACGATTTGATGGAATACGTCTATGCCGGTAGCAACAATCGCTTGGTGTTGATTGGCGACACGGCACAGTTGCCACCCGTAGGACTTGAACTTAGTCCCGCCTTGGATGGCGGTTATCTAAGTAAGAATTACTCGGCAACGGTCTACGAAGCCGACATGATTGACGTTATGAGGCAGTCGGAACTTTCCGGTATACTCTCGAATGCAATTGTCGTGAGGGCGTTGATCGGCTGCAACGATAATCTGAAATTGAAAGTCAATAATTTCCCCGACGTTTTCAATATTTCCGGTGGGGAATTGTTGGAAGCTTTGGAAGATTGCTACGGCAAATACGGAGTGGACTCTACAATGGTGGTGTGTTATTCCAATAAACGTGCAAATCGCTACAACGGCGGCATTCGTCGCACCGTTCTCTACCGTGAGGACGAATTTTGCAACGGTGATAAGATTATGATTGTGAAAAACAACTACTTCTGGTGTGAGAATGATGAGAACCTTGATTTCATTGCCAACGGCGATATTGCCACAGTGGTGAAAGTCCACCGCACAAAGGAACTGCATGGTTTTCGCTTTGCAAATGCGGACGTGAGCCTCAACGGTAGAGACGATGAAATAAATGTGTGGTTGATGCTTGACACGCTTACGTCTGATTATCCTGCGCTAAGCAGCGAGGACAATCGCAAATTTTTCCTTAGCGTGGAACAGGATTATAAGAATATTCGGTCACGTCGTAAACGTATGGAGGCAATGCGTAAAGATGAGTTTTTCAATGCTTTGCAGATAAAATTTGCTTATGCCGTTACCGGTCATAAAGCGCAGGGCGGTCAATGGGATGCTGTTTTCATTGATCAGGGTTGGCTAACGGAAGATATGCTCAACGACAACTATTGGCGATGGCTCTACACAGCGATCACACGTGCCCGCAAACGGCTTTATTTTGTTAATTTCAAAAAAGAGTTTTTTTAGATTATTCCGATTACCTCCCACCCTATTCCCCTCTCAGTGCTACCTACGACAGTTCTTGCGAACATGTCCGCCACGTTTTTGGCGTATGCCATGAAAAATATTCTAACATTATCTTGCCGATATTAAAGATTATTTTTTACTTTTGCACCCGCAATCATCCCCGATGATTGTTGTTCTTCAAAATGGTGTGGTAGTTCAGCTGGTTAGAATACCTGCCTGTCACGCAGGGGGTCGCGGGTTCGAGTCCCGTCCATACCGCAAAAAGAAAGCTCCGAGTTAGTTATTATCAACTGCTTGGAGCTTTTTCCTGACTTCAACAGTTTAATTTTCACGGTTTTATAATTACATGATATTCTGTATGTTACACTTTTTGCATCACCATTTAGGGTGACGCAAGCCTTAAAATATATACCTTTGTATATGTTTATACGCAAAAAGAAGAACCGCTCAGGTACAACCAGTGTTGTT
>JAISHE010000071.1 GCA_031262745.1 Culturomica sp.
TTAAAGAATTACACTATGTCAAAGATGAAAACGGAAAAGACCGAAAAAGGAAAAAAAAGACCCTCAAAAATACATGGTTTTTGCAAAGAAACTATTGCAGTGCAAATGTAAAAAATAATTCTGAATATCCGCAAAATAATGTTAGAATATTTTTCAGATCATACATATAACATGCGCAAAATGTGTAATGTAGGGATGTATGCCATACGCCCGAATAATAATACCATACATCCGAATAACGATTTGGCGAATGTTTCGGGCATACGCCCAACCATTTTCATGGTATTTTGCAAATCGTAGGGGCAACCCTTGTGGTTGCCCAAAATAACAATGTGATAACAAACAATAGGGCAACCACAAGGGTTGCCCCTACGAGGGTTGGCGACATTGTTGGGGCATTTCAATCCATTGTTACCGTAAATTATATCCGTGCCGTAAAAAATTTCGGTTGGCAATCGTTCGATAAAAAATTATGGCAACGAAATTATTACGAACACATCATACGTGATATTAATGAATATTCACACATTGCCGAATACATCAAAAACAATCCCAAAAAATGGAATAACGAATAATGTACGGGCGTATGCCATACGCCCGACGACAATGTCGGTGTATATTTTCGGGCGTATGCATGCAACGCCCCTACATCATATCCGTTCCTCGCCCGAAAGGCAAGGATTTGTGGTTATGTGAACTTCAAGATACTTTTACTCAGTCTGTTGTGATTTTGAAATACAACAACATTCGACTTTCGTAAAAGTTTAGAAAACGCATAGATCCTCTATATACGGGATTTGATTATCTTTGCGGATAACGAAGATAACTAATTTAGCGTAGGTCTACCACATTCAAAATAGGCATAGTATGAACATAACAGAGAAAACCCGAATAGAGTTGAAGCAGGAACTGACCAAAGACTTGGAGCAGGAGGCTATCGCATTTCTTAATTACCATGAGGGTGGCGTTATCTACATCGGAATAGATAAGTACGGCACCGTCGTCGGCGTGAATGATGACGACGGTGATATGCTCAAGATTAAGGATCGCCTGAAAAATAATATCTTACCCTCGGTTATGGGTTTGTTTGATGTGGAATCGGAGAAGCACGAGGGGAAGGACGTTATCAAAATCACTCTCGCCAGCGGATCGGAGAAACCGTATTATCTCAAAAAAGAGGGTATGTCGGAGCGGGGCGCGTTTATTCGTGTGGGAACAGCTGCCGAACCGATGACGACAAAGATGATTGACAACCTTTTTGCCAAACGTACCCGTAACTCGCTCAGTAAGATACCATCCCCACGTAAAGACCTTACGTTCCGGCAACTCAAGATTTACTATGAGGGTGTAGGAAAAGAGTTGAACGACCAATTTGCCACTAATCTCGAATTGCTGACAAAGGAGGGCGAATATAATTATGTGGGCTATCTGTTAGCCGATGTAAATGGTAATTCCATAAAGGTCGCCAAATACAGTGGGTTGGATAGATTCGATTTGATAGAAAATAATGAGTATGGCTACTGCTCGCTGGTCAAAGCTACCGACCAAGTGTTGGACAGGGTCAAGGTGGAAAACAAAACTTACGCAACAATCACCTACCCGAAACGAATTGAGAGACCCATGTGGGATTATCCCGCCATACGAGAAGCAGTAGTCAACGCCATTCTTCATAACGATTATACCTCGGAAGTCCCGCCGAAATTCGAATTCTTTGAAGACCGCTTCGAGATAACCTCATACGGCGGCTTGATGCCCGGAATGAGCCAAGAGGAATTTTTCACCGGATTCTCCATGCCGCGCAATAAGGAGTTGATGCGTGTATTCCGTGATTTGGATATGGTCGAGCAGTTGGGATTGGGAGTTCCTCGCATCCTAAAATCATACGGCAGAGAGTGTTTTACGTTCACCGAGAACTTTTTGCGGATGAGTTTCCCTGCTGCCGAACCGCTGACCCCCCAAGTTACCCCCCAAGTCACCCCCCAAGTCGAAAGTCTATTGCGGGTGTTGAAAACAGCGATGGACAGGGATGAGATACAGCAGTTATTGGAACTCTCGGACAGGAAACACTTCAGGGTTGCATACCTTACGCCTGCTCTCGATGCCGGACTTATCGAAATGACCATTCCCGACAACCCCAACAGCCGCTTGCAAAAATATCGCTTGACTGCCCTCGGCGAGCAGTTTAAGAGGGATTTGTAACCTGATTTTAATTACCGTAGGTCGCCGACCTAAGGATAAGAAGTCCCGTATATGGCGTAAGCCTGACGAGTTACAAACTTTTCAACAAAGTGGACAAATCGGTTTTTTCCTTTAAAATGGCGGCAAGTTCGTCAATCGGTAGGCGTTCCTGCTGCATAGTGTCGCGATAGCGAATGGTTACGCTATTGTCTTCGATCGATTGATGATCAACGGTGATACAGAACGGTGTGCCGATAGCATCCTGCCTGCGATAGCGTTTACCTATTGAATCCTTTTCGTCATATTGACAATTGAAATCGAATTTCAGTCGATTAATAATCTCCTCAGCTTTTTCCGGCAGTCCGTCTTTCTTCACGAGCGGCATGACGGCTAATTTCACCGGTGCCAACGCAGGCGGAAGTTTCAAAACAACTCTTTTATCAACCGAATTGTCATCCTTCTTAATTTCTTCTTCGCAATATGCTGCGGCAACCACTTGCAAAAACATGCGATCAACGCCTATCGAGGTTTCAATGACATAAGGCACGTAGGATTCGTTCAGTTCGGTGTCGAAATATTGAATTTTCTTACCGGCATATTTTTGATGTTGCGACAAGTCGAAATCCGTGCGGGAGTGAATACCTTCAACTTCCTTAAATCCGAACGGGAAGCGATATTCTATATCTGTAGCGGCATTTGCGTAATGTGCCAATTTATCATGGTCGTGGAAACGATAATTATCTTCGCCGAAGCCAAGTGATTTGTGCCATTTCATGCGAAATTCTTTCCAATGTGCAAACCAACCTAATTCCTCACCCGGACGCACAAAAAACTGCATTTCCATCTGCTCAAATTCCCTCATGCGGAAAATGAATTGACGTGCCACAATCTCATTACGAAATGCTTTCCCGATTTGTGCAATGCCGAAAGGCACTTTCATACGACCGGTTTTCTGCACATTTAAGAAATTTACAAAAATACCCTGAGCCGTTTCGGGGCGCAAATAAATCTTGTTACTGCCTTCTGCCGTTGATCCCATCTCGGTGGAGAACATCAAATTAAATTGTCTAACGTCCGTCCAGTTGCAAGTGCCCGACACGGGATCTACAATTTCGTAATCAATTATAATCCGTCGCAACTCCTCAAGGTCGTTGTCATTTAAAGCCTTCGACATTCTTTCATGCAAAACATTCCGCTTCTCACGGTTGGCAACAACCTGCGGATTAGTCTCACGGAAAAGAGCCTCGTCAAACTTTTCTCCAAACCGCTTTTTTGCTTTCTCGACATCCTTTTCTATTTTGTCGTCATATTTTGCCAACTGCTCTTCAATCAGCACGTCGGCACGATAACGTTTCTTTGAATCCTTATTGTCGATGAGAGGATCATTAAACGCATCCACATGCCCCGAAGCTTTCCAAATAGTGGGGTGCATAAAAATAGCAGAGTCAATACCTACAATGTTTTCATGCAGTCGTACCATTGACTCCCACCAATAACGCTTAATATTATTTTTCAGCTCCACTCCATTCTGACCGTAATCGTAGACAGCTCCCAAGCCGTCGTAAATATCCGATGAAGGGAACACAAATCCGTATTCCTTGCAATGTGCTACCAATTTTTTGAAAACATCTTCCTGCTGCATGATTTCTATGTTTTTAAATTAATTATCAATTATCCGAACCGACTTCTCTTATTGCCTGACTTACATTTATTGCGTAATCACCTACCTTTTCACATTCCGCAAACATGTCACTGTATAAAATTCCGGTCGGATAGTCATACTTCTTTTCCTCGATTGCAATCAAATGTTCCTGTTTCAAAATCATTCGATAAGTATTAATGGAATTTTCAAGTTCATACGCCTTTTTGATATTTATTTGAGTGTACTCCTTTTTGAGATTGTCGCACATCTCAATCAAAGCAGCTTCCACCAACTCAAACATGTGCCTTATCTTATTACTCAAATCTTCCGGAAACGTAACGTTCTGTTCATTACGACGGTCTATCGCCTTTGCAACATTTAACGTAGAATCGGCAACGCTTTCCACATCCGAAACAATCTTAAACATTGCCCTCAAACGATGAGTGTTGTCCGTAGAAAGTTTTGACTCCGAAACCTTTGTCAAATAATCGGCAATTTCCACTTCAACACGGTCGCTGTCATCTTCCATTGCCTTCAAATGATCGAAATGTTTTTTAAAGTCCTTTTCATTAAAGTCAAATGATTCCATCACCTCACGAAACATACTCAACGTACTTTTGCCGTAGAGCGCAATTTCTTGTTGAGCCTGAAAGAGTGAAGCAGCCGGAGTGGATAACAAACCTATCTTAATGTGCTGAAGTTTAAAATTATTTTCATTGCTCTCCTTAACGGGAATTATTTTCGTTACAATCCGGGCAATAAGCTTGACAAACCATATCAAAAGCAAAACATTTATAAGATTGAAAACCGTGTGGAACAACGAAAGAGCAATCGGCACGGAAGAAAGATTCGTAGAGGGATCACCTATACCGAAAAATATACTAAGCTTTTCAATAAATCGAAGAAAGAACGGGAAAATCGACATCACCCAAACCACCCCGAAGACATTAAACAGAAAATGTGCAAAAGCAGCACGCTTGGCAGTGGTGTTGGCAACCATTGCTGCCAAATTTGCCGTTATTGTTGTGCCTATGTTTTCACCCAGCACCATCGATGCCGCTATATCAAAACTTATCCACCCTTCGGCACACATCACAAGCGTCAACGCCATTGTAGCCGAAGACGATTGTATCAAAATGGTGAGAATCGTACCTATTAATAAGAACAACAAATAAGAACCGTAGCCCATATCCGTATAGTTTCTGACAAATTGCAAAATCTGAGGGTTTTCATTCAAATTAGGCATGGCATTTTTCAAAAACTCCAAACCTATGAACAACAAGCCGAAACCTATCAGCAATTCACCCCAACTCTTTCTTGAACGCTTTCCGGAGAATAATAAAGGTAAAGACAGACCGATGATACAGAGAGAAATGTCAGCCATGCTGATCTTGAAACCAAGAATTGAAATCAACCATGCCGTTAAAGTCGTACCGATATTGGCACCCATTATGACACTTATTGATTCCACCAAAGTGAGTAAGCCCGCATTCACGAAACTCACTACCATAACCGTAGTAGCGGAAGAACTTTGAATAATACCGGTGATCAAAAGACCGGTTATCATGCCCTTAAACCTGTTGGAAGTCATCGCCGCAAGAATCTGACGCATTTTAGCACCGGCAACCTTTTGCAAAGCCTCACTCATCAATTTCATCCCGTAAAGGAATATACCGAGCGAGCCTATTAATTCCAGAAAATCAAAGAAAGTATAATTCATTATTGATGATTTATATAAAATAAAATTCGCAGCGTAAAATTATAAAATGGCTTGGTATTACAAAAATAAAACCACATAAAAAAGAGAGGAGGATGCTCTTTTTGAACATCCTCCAACTACAAACACACAAAACATTAAAAACAATGATTTTATTACATCATTCCGGGCATACCGCCACCCATTGCCGGGTTCATCGGAGCCGGATTTTCCTGCTTTTCTTCTGTGAGAACACATTCTGTGGTCAAAAACATACCTGCAATCGAAGCTGCATTTTCCAAAGCTACACGGGTAACCTTTTTAGGATCAATAACACCGGCTTCTTTCAAGTTTTCGTAAACATTAGTGCGGGCATTGAAACCGAAATCACCTTTGCCTTCACGCACCTTGTTAACAACAACAGCACCTTCAACGCCTGCATTCAACGCAATTTGACGTAACGGTTCTTCGATGGCACGTTTGATGATTTCTATACCTGTGGTTTCATCTTCCGTATCACCTTTCAAATTGTCAAGCTTAGCCTGAGCACGAATGTAAGCAACTCCACCACCCGGTACAAAACCTTCTTCGATTGCCGCACGAGTTGCGCTCAACGCATCGTCTACACGATCTTTCTTTTCCTTCATTTCAATTTCGGAAGCAGCACCAACGTAAAGCACAGCAACACCTCCGGCTAATTTAGCCAAACGTTCTTGAAGTTTTTCCTTATCGTAATCCGAAGTCGTGTTTTCAATCAACTTTTTGATCTGTGAAACACGGTCGCTTATAGCATCTTTATTACCCAAGCCGTTTACGATAGTTGTATTTTCCTTATCGATAGTTATTTTTTCAGCCCTACCAAGCATATCAAGAGTTGCTCCGTCCAATTTCAAACCCTTATCTTCTGAAATCACAACACCACCGGTCAACACCGCAATATCTTCAAGCATATCTTTTCTACGGTCGCCAAAACCGGGAGCCTTTACTGCCGCAATCTTCAAAGAACCTCTCAAACGGTTCACAACCAAAGTTGCCAAAGCTTCGCTTTCAACATCTTCCGCAACAATTACAAGCGCACGACCGGCTTGTGCCACCGGTTCCAAAATCGGTAACAATTCTTTCATTGTGCTGACTTTCTTGTCATATAAAAGAATGTAAGGATTTTCAAATTCAGCATACATCTTCTCCGTATCCGTTACGAAATAAGGAGAAATGTAGCCACGATCGAATTGCATACCTTCAACAATCTTCACTTCCGTTTCGGTACCTTTGGCTTCTTCAACAGTGATAACACCTTCTTTACCTACTTTTTCCATAGCTTCGGCAATCAAATTACCGATATTTTCATCACCATTTGCAGAAATTTTGCCGACCTGACGTATTTTATCATATTTATTGCCGACTTCTTCCTTCTGCTCTTCCAAACTCTTAACAACAGCACTAACAGCTTTGTCGATACCTCTTTTTAATTCCATAGGATTTGCACCGGCAGTAACGTTTTTCAAACCTACGTTGATAATAGATTGAGCAAGAATCGTGGCAGTGGTCGTACCGTCTCCGGCATCATCACCTGTTTTAGAGGCAACTTCCTTAACCATCTGTGCACCGATATTTGCATAGGCATCAGCCAATTCTATTTCTTTTGCAACCGTTACACCGTCTTTCGTTATTTGTGGTGCACCGAATTTCTTTTCTATAACAACATTACGTCCCTTAGGTCCTAAGGTAACTTTCACTGCATTTGCCAATTCGTCAACACCTTTCTTTAAAAGGTCGCGAGCTTCAATATTAAATTTTATTTCTTTAGCCATAATAACTTATTTTAATCGTTAAAAAATCATTAAAGTATAACCAGAATATCCGACTGATTCATTACCAAATACTTTTTGTCATCAATGTGAATTTCGGTTCCGGAATATTTACCGAAAAGAACCGTATCACCGGTTTTTAATTCCATAGGCTCATCCGACTTACCTTTACCGGTTGCCACAACAATACCTTTTTGCGGTTTTTCTTTTGCAGAATCGGGAATTATAATTCCGCTTGCAGTTTTTGTTTCAGCCTCAACAGGCTCTACAATCACTTTGTTTAAAACAGTTTTTAGTGTCATATTCTTAAATTTTTAATTTAATATTATTGTAATTTATAATTTTTCTTATTTGCGCTTCACCAAACATTTTTTGTGCCAGATTTAAAACCCTGCAAAATGTCAGCGTACAACTGTCATCCTGACATTTTAAATAAAAACAAAAGGCTGCGTGAAGCAGCCTAATATTAAGACATAGTTTAATTAGTTACTATTCTGCCGGAATTTCTTCCTGTGTAGGATTACCGGTTGAAGTTGTTGCACTTCCGTCGGTAGTTGCCGGTTCGGTAGGGAACGACGGCATCACTGTACCTGCCGGAGCATTTTCCAACTGATGCTGTATCGCAGAACCTTCTCTTTCACCTTTCGGAATAGCCAAAATAGCTATAACACAAAGTACAAGCATTGCACCTGCCAATGTCCATGTTGATTTTTCAAGAAAGTCAGTGGTCTTTCTAACTCCCATAATCTGGTTTGAAGAAGAAAAGTTAGATGCCAAACCGCCACCTTTGGGATTTTGTACCAAAACGATCAATATTAGAAGGATACAGGCAATAACTATTAAAACCGTGATAACTGTATACATAATGCTAAATTATTAAATTTATGGACGTTACCTTATTCTACGCCCTTGTTTTTTATTTTTTCAATTCGGTTTGCAAAGTAAACACTTTTTTCCGGATATTTCAAACTTAATTTTATATAAGTTGCAATTGCTTTATCATAAAGTTTCTGTCTGACGTATATCTTCGCCAGAGTTTCGGAAAATAAGTCCTCTTTTTCTTTAACGCTGTTTTCAGATAAATCTCTATTATCGGTAACGTTTTTACCTACAGGAGAAATTTGTGGTTCTTCTTTAATAAATCTCTCAATCAATTTACTACGACTGTCAACTGTTTTGGGTTGTGGCTTAGTTACAACCTCAACAACTTCATCAGTTTCTTCCAAGATGTAGTTGCCCGGTACCATGAAAATAATGTTTTTGTCCTTCTTTTTCGGTTTCACCGGCTCCATAATAGGTTCATCCTCCATGTCAAGCAGTTCGATGCTCGGCATTTGAACTTCGGCAACTGTATCTTCGGATTCGTTAACTTTTATCTCAACCTTATGAGATTCGCGGTTGTCTTCTTTATCCGTGTCCTCGTAATCATTTATAAAACCGTCCCAGTCGCTGAGATTAATGTTGTTATTTATTACAGGTGTATTTACTGATTTTCGTTCAGGAGTTTTCTTTTCGGCGTTTAAAGGAGAAACTGCAATTTTTACAAGCGGTTCATCTTCTTCCTCTTTTTTCTTGCATACGTTTTTAACTGCCGGTACACCGTATTCATTCACAGGAATATAACCATTGATTTCCACAATCCTGTCGCTTACAATTTCCGAAAGAGCATCTTTGGTTTTGTCGTTTTCGACATGTGTCATACAATCAAATTCTACAAAACCGTTCAAATATTTGAAAAATTGCTTATGGTCGGTTATATAAATGGTATTATTTCTTAGATTATTACGAAATTTCGTTTGTGATTGCAAATAGGAATATTTCAACTCTAATATCCTTGCAGCCTGAAAATAGGGATATTCTTCAATTAATTTGTTCAATTGAATTAACTTGTCGCTATTCATGACTTCGGGATGACAAACTAAATCTATAAAATATTCCGCTTTCATTTTTAAGAAAGAAATTACCAGTTTACAAGAGCTTTATTATAAATATCTTCAATAATCTTATCCGTTATTTCTTCAATCAACGATTCTTCAACACTATTGTAATCGACATCAATACTATAGTCGGCATAGTGAGAAAAACTCGAATCGAAGTCAAACTTATCATCCTTAGTATTGGTGTAACGAACTCTCACCGTTATAGTCAACCTATTAGATGCTGCTATTTCATCTCTTTGAATTTCCATAGGTCGTTGCGAATACTCGGTTATTTGCCCCTCAAATCGTATATCACCGTTATTTTCTGTTACTTCTTTTAAGGAAGTCTTGGTTCTAAGATAGTTTTTCAACTTGTCTGTAAATGTGTCGCTTAACGTGGGCACCACCAAAGGAGCTTTGTTTGGGAAATATTCAACAGAAAAAGTTTTCACGTCAGGCGAAATGGATGCACCGTCGAAACTATATCTAACTTGTTGTAAACCGCATGATATACAGCCGATTAAAATCAGAGAGATTGATATGTATATGTAAAATGACCTCATTTTGGCTAACAAATGTAATACAATTTTATTGCTTTATATCGTATTCTTTTAGTTTTCTATAAAGTGTTCTTTCCGATATACCTAAATCGTCGGCTGCTGCTTTACGTTTGCCGTGATTTTTTTCCAAAGCTTTTACTATCAACTCTTTCTCTTTTTTCTCTATCGAAAAAGATTCTTCAACGTTTTCCGGTTCAATAAAATCTTCGTCATCATCAATCTTAATATCTTCTTTTGGTGAATTATTATATTGATTTCTAAGTACGATTGAATTAATAGGAGTTTTATCGGGAATATCTTTTAGATTGTCGATGTGGCTATCAATCATGCTATATACCAAGTGCTTCAAATCATTTACATCTGCTTTCATATCGAAAAGAATTTTATAAAGAATTTCTCTTTCCGAAGCAAATGAATGTTCACCTGATTGTTGGTGATTAGTTAATACCGGAAGTATTGATTTTTCAACAGGTAAATATTTTTCCAACGTTGTAGAATCTATCAATCGTTCATGTTCAATTATGGAAATTTGTTCGGTTATGTTTTTCAATTGTCTGATGTTTCCCGGAAATCGGAAGTTTTGCAAAGTGCTCACGGCATCTTCGCTGAGCCTCACAGCCGGCATACGGTACTTTTCTGCAAAATCGGCAGCAAACTTACGGAATAGTAGAGGGATGTCCTCTTGTCTTTCTCTAAGAGGTGGTATAAATATAGGTATAGTGTTTAACCTATAATAAAGGTCTTCGCGAAACTTACCGTTTTTTACTGCCGTTGGTATGTCAACATTTGTGGCGGCAATAATGCGGACATTGGTTTTTTGTACTTTGGAAGATCCGACTCTAATAAATTCTCCGGATTCCAATACTCTCAAAAGTCGAGCTTGAGTAGGCAACGGTAGTTCAGCCACTTCATCCAGAAAAATTGTGCCTCCGTCTGTTACCTCAAAATAACCTTTGCGCTCGGTCAGAGCACCGGTGAACGAACCTTTTTCATGCCCGAAAAGTTCGGAATCGATAGTTCCTTCCGGTATAGCTCCGCAATTTACGGCTATATAAGTTGCATGTTTGCGACTGCTGAATTGGTGTATGATGCGAGGGAACACTTCTTTACCTACACCGCTTTCACCACTGATTAAAACAGATAAATCTGTTGGTGCCACTTGTCGAGCTATGTCAATAGCTCTATTAAGGTCCGCATTATTGCCTATTATTTCAAAACGTTGTTTGATAGATTGAATTTCTTCCATCTTTTATACCTTATATTATATATGAACATATTTAGTATGCAAAAATAGCAGTTCTCATGACATTATTGCATTTTTGAACCCAAAAACTTCGTGTATACGGATAAAATTTGAAAAATGATAGATAATTGTGAAAAAAAATAAAGAAATGGTAGACAAAACTTTGTAGATTAAATAAAAGGAATTACCTTTGCGCTCCATTTTGGACTATAATATAAACTTTAAAAGTACTGTAAATGCCTACTATTCAACAGTTAGTAAGAAAAGGAAGAAAGAAAATTGTCGACAAGAGTAAAGCTCCGGCTTTAGATTCATGTCCTCAAAGACGTGGTGTTTGTGTACGTGTATACACTACCACTCCTAAGAAACCGAACTCAGCAATGAGAAAGGTGGCGAGGGTTAGATTAACCAACGGAAAAGAAGTGAATGCTTACATTCCGGGTGAAGGTCATAACTTACAGGAACACTCAATCGTAATGATTCGTGGTGGTCGTGTTAAAGATCTTCCCGGTGTACGTTACCATCTTGTTCGTGGTACCCTTGATGCTGCCGGTGTATCAGAACGCAAGCAAAGTCGCTCCAAATACGGAACAAAACGACCGAAAGCTGCAAAAAAGTAATTAATTAACAGAAATTGTTTATGCGTTGTTCCCCGAATGTTGAGTAAATGGTTGTGAAACCGTTGAAGACCTGAAGGACAGCTGATCGAACAAATTCGTAAACTAAAAAAAATGAGAAAAACCAAACCTAAAAAAAGGATTTTGTTACCTGACCCTAAGTACAACGATGTGTTGGTAACAAGATTTGTGAACGACCTGATGATTTCAGGTAAAAAAACAGTTGCATTCAAGATTTTTTATGAAACATTGGATATTGTTGCAGCGAAATTAGCTGAAAAGGAAGGAAAATCTGCTTTGGAAATTTGGAAACAAGCATTGGAGAATATCACTCCGCAAGTGGAAGTGAAAAGTCGCCGTGTAGGTGGTGCTACATTTCAGGTACCCACAGAAATTAATCCTCGAAGAAAACAAGCGATATCCGTTAAAAATATGATCCTTTTTGCCCGTAAGAGAAGTGGCAGGAATATGGCAGAAAAGTTGTCGGCAGAAATTATGGCTGCATACAAAAACGAAGGTGCCGCATTCAAGAAAAAGGAAGACACCCATAGAATGGCAGAAGCTAATAAGGCATTTGCTCATTTCAGATTTTAAAAAGAAGGGACAGATTTAGAATATGGCAAAAAGAGATTTACATTTAACCAGAAATATCGGTATCATGGCTCACATTGATGCCGGTAAGACTACAACAACCGAACGTATTCTTTATTTCACAGGAGTATCCCATAAGATCGGTGAAGTTCACGACGGAGCTGCAATTATGGACTGGATGGTGCAGGAACAGGAAAGAGGTATCACAATCACTTCCGCTGCAACGACCTGCTTTTGGAAATATCAAGGAAGTGAATACAAAATTAATATAATAGACACTCCGGGACACGTCGATTTCACTGTTGAGGTGGAACGTTCATTGCGAGTTTTGGACGGTGCCGTTGCGCTTTTTTGTGCTGTAGGTGGAGTTGAAGCCCAGTCGGAAACAGTTTGGAGACAAGCCAACAAATACGGAGTACCTCGTATAGCTTTTGTAAATAAAATGGACCGTTCCGGTGCGGATTTTTTTAAAGCTGTACGTGAGATAAAAGAAAAATTAGGTGCAAATCCTATTCCTTTGCAATTACCTATCGGCGCAGAAGAAAAATTTGAAGGGGTTATAGACCTTGTAGAAATGAAAGCATTTGTTTGGGAAAACGGAGCAATGGAACCTACTGTTAAGGAAATTCCAGCCGGACAACTTGCAGAAGCTCAGGAATGGAGAGAAAAGTTGGTTGAAGCTGCTGCCGTTCAAGACGAAGCTTTGATGGAGCGTTTTTTTGAAGATCCGGATTCGATCACTGTTGAAGAATTGAAAGCGGTTGTTCGCAAGTCCGTTATTGCAATGGATTTTGTACCTGTGCTTTGCGGTTCTTCTTTCAAAAATAAAGGCGTGCATAATTTGCTTGATTCGGTCATTGCATATTTGCCTCACCCGCTTGATAAGCCGGAAATTACCGGTACTAAGCCCGGTACCACCGAAACGATATCTTATCCTATAGATCCCGCAGAACCGCTTGTGGCTTTGGCATTTAAGATTGCTACCGACCCATTCGTAGGTCGTTTGTGTTACACCAGAGTTTACACCGGTAAAATAGATGCAGGTTCATACGTGTATAATCCTCGTACGGAAAAGAATGAACGTATCTCACGTTTGTTCCAAATGCACTCTAATAAACAACAGCCTAAGGATTTTATTGAAGCAGGTGATATTTGTGCATGTGTCGGTTTCAAAGACATTCGTACCGGAGATACGCTTTGTGATCCGGAACATCCTGTAGTTCTTGAAAGTATGACTTTCCCTGAACCGGTTATAGGTATTGCAATAGAACCGTTAACTCAAAAGGATACCGATAAATTGGGTATGGCTTTAGCAAAATTGGCTGAAGAAGATCCTACATTTAAAGTAAAAACCGATGAAAATTCCGGTCAAACCGTTATTAGCGGTATGGGCGAATTACACTTGGATATTATTCTTGATCGTTTGAAACGTGAATTCAAGGTTGAATGTAATCAAGGTGCACCTCAGGTGGCTTACAAAGAAGCTATCAACGGAACGGTTGAACATCGTCATGTGTTTAAGAAACAAACCGGTGGACGCGGTAAGTTTGCAGATATTATTTTCCGAATGGGACCTGCAGAAGAAGGTAAGGAGGGTCTCGTGTTTGTTAACGAAGTTAAAGGCGGTAATGTTCCTAAAGAATATATTCCTGCTGTAGAGAAAGGTTTCAAAGAAGCAATGGAAAACGGTGTCCTTGCCGGCTATGAAATGATAAATTTGAAGGTAACACTTCTTGATGGTTCATTCCACCCTGTGGATTCGGATTCACTTTCATTTGAGATGGCTGCAAAAATCGGTTATAAGGAAGCTGCTCAAAAAGCTAAACCTGTTTTACTCGAACCTATTATGAAATTGGAAGTTGTAACTCCGGAAGAATATATGGGTGATATAATAGGCGATCTTAACCGTCGCCGCGGACAGGTTGAAGGTATGGAAGAACGTGCCGGTGCACGTGTTATCAATGCAAAAGTACCTCTTTCGGAACAATTTGGTTATGTAACCGTTCTGAGAACCCTTTCATCAGGTCGTGCAAGTTCCTCAATGGAATTTGACCACTATGCGGAAGTACCGAAAGGTATTGCCAAAGAGGTAGTGGAAAAAAATAGTGGAAGAGTTGAATTAGTATAATAATCGCAATAAAAAATGAGCCAAAAAATTAGAATTAAATTAAAATCTTACGATCACAACTTGGTTGACAAGTCTGCTGAAAAGATTGTTAAGACAGTGAAGGCTACGGGTGCAGTGGTAAGCGGACCTATTCCGCTCCCTACACATGATGCAATTTTCACTGTTAACCGCTCTACTTTTGTAAACAAGAAGAGCCGTGAGCAGTTTTTGGTAAGCACATTCAAGCGATTGATAGACATCTATAGTTCCACAGCAGGAACGATAGATGCCTTGATGAAACTTGAATTGCCGAGTGGTGTAGAAGTAGAAATTAAAGTATGATAAGGGCGAATAACGTATGTCCTTATTGAATGAAAACCTATTAAAATTAAAAGAAAATGCCAGGTTTAATTGGGAAAAAAGTCGGAATGACTTCCGTATTCAGTGCCGAGGGGAAAAGTATCCCATGCACTGTGATTGAATGTGGTCCATGTGTAGTAACTCAGGTTAAAACAAAATCGACCGACGGTTACGAAGCGCTTCAGTTGGGTTTTGAGGAAAAGAAAGAAAAACAAACAACTAAGCAGCTAAGTGGACATTTTAAGAAAGCAGGCACAACTCCAAAAAGGAAGCTTGTAGAATTTTCAGGTTTTGAAACCGAATACAAGTTAGGAGATGTGATTGATGTTACTTTATTTGATGGTGTTAACTTTGTTGATGTTATTGGCACCAGCAAAGGTAAGGGCTTTCAGGGTGTTGTTAAACGTCACGGCTTTGGCGGTGTCGGTGAAGCAACTCACGGTCAGCACAACCGTCAGAGAAAGCCGGGTTCTATCGGTGCATGTTCCACTCCTTCAAGAGTATTTAAAGGAATGAGAATGGCAGGACGAACAGGTAATGACAGAGTTACAGTA
Source organism: Culturomica sp. (assembly GCA_031262745.1). Taxonomy (GTDB): domain Bacteria; phylum Bacteroidota; class Bacteroidia; order Bacteroidales; family Marinifilaceae; genus JAISHE01. The sequence continues at coordinate 15,276 of JAISHE010000071.1, forward strand.
TCCAACTTGCAGGTTTTAAAAGTGTTGCCTGAAAATAATTTGTTATTAGTGAAGGGATCAGTACCCGGAACTAAGGGTTCTTACTTAATGATTGAAAAGTAATGGAGTTAAGTGTATTAAACATTGCCGGTAAAGACACCGGCAGGAAAGTAGAATTGGATAATTCTATTTTTGGAATAGAACCGAATGAACATGCTATTTATCTTGATGTGAAGCAATATCTTGCTAATAAGAGGCAAGGTACTCACAAATCTAAGCAGAGGAACGAAGTTTCCGGCAGTACAAAGAAGTTGAAGAAGCAAAAAGGTACTGGAGGTGCTCGTGCCGGTAGTATCAAGAATCCATTGTTCAGAGGAGGTGGTAGAGTTTTCGGTCCTGTACCGAGAGACTACAGTTTCAAATTAAATAAGAAATTGAAAAGATTGGCTCGTAGATCCGCATTGTCGTTGAAGGCATCGGCTTCTGCCATCAAAGTGGTTGAGGATTTCGATTTTGAAAAGCCTAAAACAAAACAGTTTGTGGAATTTATTTCTAATTTGGAATTGTCAAACGGAAAAATTTTGTTTGTACTTAAAGAGCCTAATAAGAATTTAATTTTGTCGGCTCGCAATCTACAAGAAGTGAACGTTATGAGAATTCAAGATTTGGCTACTTACAATATTATGCATGCCAAACATTTGATTTTCGTTGAAAGTTCTATAGTGAGTCTGAATGAAGTGTTCAATCTTAATTAATCAAATAAGAGATGGAAATAATTTTTGAACCCGTTCTGTCGGAAAAAATGACAACACTCACCGACAAGTATAACAAGGTGGCTTTTATAGTTGCCGATGATGCAAACAAAATTGAGATCAAAAAAGCAGTTGAAGCTATGTATGATGTAAAGGTAAAAGGTGTTAACGTTATGCGTTATCAGGGTAAAGTGAAATCCCGTTACACCAAAGCCGGCGTTATTTCCGGTCGTACCGATAAGTACAAGAAAGCAATTGTTACGTTGGAAAAAGGAAGTACTATTGATTTTTTTAGCAATATTTAATAAGATGGCTGTAAGAAAACTAAATCCTGTAACACCCGGTCAAAGGCACAAAATAGTGAATACCTTTGAACAGGTTACTACAGACAATAGACCTGAGAAATCATTGTTAAGACCTTTCAGCAAAACCGGTGGTAGAAATAACAGCGGTAAGATGACAATGAGATATATAGGTGGAGGTCACAAACGTAGATATAGAGTTATCGACTTCAAGAGGGACAAGGACAATATTCCGGCTAAGGTAGCCACTATTGAATATGATCCTAACAGAACAGCTCGTATAGCTTTATTGAATTATGCCGATGGTGAAAAACGTTATATCATCGCTCCGATTGGTTTAACAGTTGGACAGACTGTTGAGAGCGGCAAGGGTGTGGTACCGGAAACGGGTAATGCCTTGTTCTTGTCTGAAATTCCATTAGGTACAATCATTCATAACATTGAGTTACGTCCGGGTCAGGGAGCTGTTATGGCTCGTAGTGCCGGTTCGTATGCACAATTGGTTGCAAGAGAAGGCAAATATGCGTCAGTGAAATTACCTTCGGGAGAAATCCGTATGGTTCTTATCACCTGCAAAGCGACTGTTGGTAGCGTTTCCAACACCGACCATGCACTAGAACGTTCCGGTAAGGCGGGTCGTACACGTTGGTTGGGTAGACGTCCGAGAGTCAGAGGTGTTGCAATGAACCCGGTAGATCACCCGATGGGTGGTGGTGAAGGACGTGCTTCGGGAGGACATCCTCGTTCACGTAAAGGCTTGTTGGCTAAGGGCTATAAGACAAGAGCACCTAAGAAGGCTTCAAGTAAGTATATTGTAGAAAGAAGGAAAAAATAACCGATTAAATTATTGATGTTATGAGTCGTTCGTTAAAAAAAGGTCCTTTTATCGATTATAAACTGGAGAAAAAAGTATTGGCAATGAATGATACCAATAAAAAGTCGGTTATTAAGACATGGGCACGGTACTCTATGATTTCTCCCGATTTCGTAGGACATACTATTGCAGTACATAATGGTAATAAATTTATTCCCGTGTATGTAACCGAAAATATGGTAGGACATAAGCTGGGTGAATTTGCACCGACGCGTACTTTTAGAGGTCATGCTAAAAAGTGATGACTAAGTTGAACCAATGAAGATGTATTAAAAATGGGTGCTAGAAAAAGAATAAGAGCAAATCAAATTAAGGAAGCCAAGAAAGAGAAGGCTTTTGCTTCTCTGAAAGGTTGTCCTTCGTCACCGCAGAAAATGAGGTTGGTGGCAGATATGGTACGTGGGATGGACGTACAGAAAGCTTTGGATACACTTAAATATTGTTCTCGTGATGCTGCCCGTAAGGTTGAAAAACTTTTACTTTCGGCTATAGCAAACTGGGGTCAAAAAAATGAAGGCAAACGTATGGAAGATGCTGCTTTATACATTAAAGAGATCTTTGTAGATGGAGCCGGAATGTTGAAAAGACTTAGACCTGCTCCGCAAGGAAGGGCACACAGGATTCGTAAGAGATCAAATCACGTAACAATTGTTTTGGGAAGCAAGACTGTTGTTGAAAATATTGTAAACGAGTAAACATGGGACAAAAAGTAAATCCAATAAGCAATAGATTAGGTATCATCAGAGGATGGGATTCTAATTGGTTTGGTGGCAAGAACTACGGCGATAAGTTAGTAGAAGATTACAAAATCAGAAAATATCTTAACGCTCGTTTAGCTAAAGCCGGTATATCGAAAATAGTTATTGAGAGAACTCTTAAGTTAGTAACAATCACTATCAACACAGCTCGTCCGGGTGTCATAATCGGTAAAGCCGGTGCTGAGGTTGACAAGCTGAAAGAAGAGCTTAAGAAAATCACAGATAAGGAAGTTCAAATCAATATTTTTGAAATTAAACGTCCCGAATTGGATGCTGTTATTGTTGGTAACAATATAGCACGTCAGTTGGAAGGACGTGTGGCTTATCGTCGTGCTATTAAGATGGCAATACAATCAACCATGAGAATGGGTGCCGAAGGTATTAAAGTTTTAATATCAGGTCGTTTGAACGGTGCGGAAATGGCACGTGCGGAGATGTATAAAGAAGGTAGAATACCGTTGCATACTTTCCGTGCCGATATTGATTATGCACAGTCGGAAGCATTGACAACCTACGGACAGTTGGGTATTAAAGTATGGATTTGTAAAGGAGAAGTTTACGGTAAACGTGAATTGGTACCAAGTTCGATTTTGCCTCAACAGAGGGAAATGAAGGGTGGTGTATCCGACAATAACGGTAAAAAGAATTTCAAAAGAAGAAAAAAATAGTTAGTTATGTTACAACCAAAAAGGACTAAGTATAGAAGATCCCAGAAGGGAAGAATGAAAGGCAATGCTCAGAGAGGCAATCAATTGGCTTTCGGTTCTTTTGGGATTAAGGCACTTGAATCCATGTGGATTGAAGGACGCCAGATTGAAGCTGCCCGTATTGCGGTAACGAGGTACATGCAAAGACAAGGACAGATATGGATCCGTATATTTCCTGATAAGCCTATAACCAAAAAACCTGCGGAAGTACGTATGGGTAAAGGTAAAGGTTCACCGGAAGGATTCGTGGCACCGGTAACACCGGGACGTATACTTTTTGAAGCAGACGGAGTGCCTTATGCAGTTGCAAAAGAGGCATTGCGTTTAGCAGCACAAAAGTTGCCCATTACTACAAAGTTTGTGGTTAGACGTGATTATGATTATTCTGCCGAATAATCAAGTATTGATTGTGAAACCGATTAATTGAAGAAAGATGAAAAATTCGGAAGTCAAAGAAATGACCACAGAGGATCTTAAAGAAAGAGTGGATACGGAAAAGAACGCTCTGACTAAGATGAAGATGAATCATGTTGTAACTCCTTTGGAAAATACTATGTTAATTCGCGGTAAAAGAAGGGATATTGCACGCATGATGACGGAATTACGCCGTAGAGAATTAACCGTAAATAATTAAAAGTAATGGAAGCAAGAAATCTTAGAAAAGAACGTATAGGTCTTGTTACAAGTAATAAAATGGACAAATCCATAACGGTTTCTGTTCATTTTAAAGAAAAACATCCGATTTACGGTAAGTTTGTAAATAAGACCAAGAAATTCACCGCTCATGATGAAAAGAATGAGTGTAATATTGGTGATAAAGTGAGAATTATGGAAACCCGTCCTTTGAGTAAAATGAAGAGATGGAGGTTAGTTGAAATCATTGAAAGAGTTAAGTAACTATGATACAGCAGGAAAGTAGATTAACAGTGGCAGACAACAGCGGAGCCAAAGAAGTATTGGTCATCCGTGTGTTGGGCGGAACTCGCAAGAGATATGCCCGTGTAGGTGACAAAATAGTTGTTACCGTGAAAAATGCTTTGCCGGGTGGCGACCTTAAAAAAGGTACTGTTACCAAAGCAGTGGTGGTACGCACGAAAAAAGAATACAAGCGTTCCGACGGTTCCTATATTCGTTTTGACGATAATGCTTGCGTTTTATTAAACGCCGCAGGAGAAATGAGGGGAACACGTATTTTCGGACCTGTTGCTCGTGAAGTTCGTGAAGGCTATACGAAAATAGTTTCCTTAGCTCCTGAAGTACTTTAATTTCGCTAAAAGATTTATAGAGATGAGTATAAAATTGCATATTAAAAAAGGTGATCTGGTTTATGTTAATACCGGAGTTGACAAGGGCAAACAGGGAAAAATTCTTGAAGTAATTCCCGCTAAACAAAGAGCAATTGTTGAAGGTGTTAACTTTATCAGTAAGCACACTAAGCCGAATTCAGCTAATCCGCAAGGCGGAATTATCAGGAAAGAGGCACCGATTCATATTTCAAATCTTAACGTTGTTGACCCGTCGACAGGTAAGCCTACCCGTGTTGGAAGGAAATTAGATGAGAACGGTAAGCGCGTTAGGTATTCAAAGAGATCGGGAGAAATTATAAAATAATTTTGATTATTGATTTTAGATTTATATTTTTGCAACTCATTTGCGAATAGGTTGCATAGCGATCTAAAGTTGTAATTTAATAAAGTAAAAATAAATGAATTACGTACCAAATTTAAAAAAGAAGTATAACGATGAGATTGTACCGGCTTTGATGAAAGAGTTCGGATACAAATCGATTATGCAGGTCCCCAGATTGGAGAAGATAGTAATCAATCAGGGTATAGGTGCTTCAATTCAGGATAAGAAAGTTCTTGAATTTTCTCAGAATGAAATAGCAACTATCACAGGACAGAAACCGGTAACAACCAAATCCACGAAAGACGTTTCCAATTTCAAATTACGTAAAGGAATGCCAATCGGGGTTAGAGTTACATTGCGTAGGGAACACATGTATGAATTTTTGGAAAGGCTGATAGGTTCGGCTTTACCTCGTATTCGTGATTTCCGTGGTATTAGCAGTAAATTAGATGGAAGAGGTAATTATACATTAGGTATAGAAGAGCAGTTGATTTTTCCTGAAATAGTGCTTGATAATGTACACAAGATTTCAGGAATGAATGTAACGTTTGTAACTTCGGCAAATACCGACGAAGAAGGTTTTGCTCTTCTCAGAGAATTCGGATTACCGTTTAAAAAGAACTAAAACAAAAAGAAATGGCAAAAGAATCAATGAAAGCTCGTGAAATGAGGCGTGCAAAATTGGTAGAAAAGTATGCAGCAAAACGAGCAAAATTAAAGGCAGAAGGGGACTATGTGGGTCTCAGTCTATTGCCTAAGAACTCAAATCCTATCCGTTTGCACAATCGTTGCAAACTGACCGGTAGACCGAGAGGTTACATCAGACAATTTGGTATCAGCAGGATTCAGTTCCGCGAAATGGCATCTGCCGGCTTGATACCCGGAGTTAAGAAAGCTAGTTGGTAAACCTTTAAAAATTAAGAAAATGACAGATCCAATAGCAGATTATTTGACACGTGTAAGAAACGCTGTAAAAGCAGGTCATAAGGTTGTTGAAATACCGGGTTCAAATTTGAAGAAAGAGATGACCAAAATCCTTAAAGAAAAGGGTTATATTTTGAACTATAAGTTCGAAGAAGACGGTCCTAAGACAAATATAAAGATAGCACTTAAATATAATCCCGAAACGAGAGTTCCGGCGATTAGAGCTTTGGTGCGTATTTCCAAACCGGGTTTGAGACGTTATACGGATGTTGAAAACATGCCGAGAGTTTTGAATGGTTTGGGTATTGCTATAATTTCCACCTCACTGGGAGTGATGACCGATAAAGAGGCTCGCCAGAAGAATGTTGGTGGTGAAGTATTGTGTTATGTATATTAATTTTAAAGTGTAGAAGAATGTCACGAGTAGGAAAATTACCGATTAATATACCTCAGGGAGTTACAATAACAGTAAGTCAGGACAACACCGTAACGGTTAAAGGTCCTAAGGGTGAACTTTCGCAGAAAGTTAGTGAGGTACTCACTGTTAAGGTGGAAGATAAGACGGTTCAATTGGAACGTCATACTGAAGAAAAGCCTCACAAGGCTATGCATGGTTTGTATCGTGCTTTGATAAATAACATGGTTGTTGGTGTTTCGGAAGGTTACACTATTAAACAGGAATTGGTTGGTGTTGGTTACAGAGCAAGTGCGGAAGGTCAGGTTTTGGAATTGGGATTGGGTTATTCCCACTCAATTTTCTTTGAATTGCCGGCGGAAGTGAAAGTTTCGGCTGTAACTGAGAAACGCTCTAATCCTATTATAACTTTACAAAGTTGTGATAAACAATTAATAGGTCAGGTGGCTGCAAAGATTCGTTCATTCCGTGCACCGGAGCCTTACAAAGGTAAAGGTATTCGTTTTGTCGGAGAACAGGTGCGTCGCAAGGCAGGTAAATCAGCCAAAGTTTAATCCTTAAAGTAAGTAGAAGTTATGGCTTTAACGAAAGAAGAAAGAAGATTAAGAATAAAGAGGAGAGTACGTAAGATTATCTCCGGAACGGCTGAAAGACCTCGCATGAGCGTATTCCGTTCAAATAGACAGATTTCGGTTCAATTAATTGATGATGGAACAGGTAAAACACTTGTTGCGATGTCATCTTTAGATAAGGAAATTTCCGAAAAGAAAGGTACGAAAACAGAACAAGCAGTTTATGTCGGTACGGCAGTAGCTGAAAAGGCTAAATCATTCGGCATTGTTAATGTGGTTTTCGATAGAAATGGTTATTTATATCACGGCAGGGTGAAAGCATTAGCAGATGCAGCCCGTAACGGAGGTCTCAAATTTTAAAAGTTAGCGTAATGGAAGAAAAAGTTATTAATACTGACTTGGAATTAAAAGACAGATTGGTGGCAATCAATCGTGTGACCAAGGTTACCAAAGGTGGTAGAACGTTTAGTTTTGCTGCTATTGTAGTGGTAGGAGATGAAAAAGGCATTGTGGGTTGGGGTTTAGGCAAAGCCAATGAAGTAACCACAGCTATTGCGAAGGGAGTGGAGGCAGCTAAAAAGAATCTGATAAAAGTGCCTGTTTGGAAGGGAACAATTCCTCATGAACAATTGGCAAGTTATGGCGGTTCTACTGTTTTCATGAAGCCTGCTTCGTCAGGTACGGGTTTAGTGGCAGGTGGTGCTATGCGTGCTGTTTTGGAAAGTGCGGGAGTTCGTGATGTTTTGGCAAAATGTAAGGGTTCTTCAAATCCTCATAATTTGGTGAAGGCAACTATTGCCGCATTAAAGGCAATGCGTTCTCCTTTGATTGTTGCGCAACATAGAGGAGTTAGTCTTGACAAAGTGTTTAACGGTTAATTTTGACAAAAATGGAAAAAGTAAAAGTTACATTGGTTAGAAGTAAAATCGGCAGCACAAAACGTCAAATAGGTACATTAACGGCTCTTGGTTTGAATAAAACGAATAGCAGTGCTGTGCATGAGGTTACACCGCAAATTCAAGGAATGATTAACAAGGTTGGTCATCTTTTGAAAACGGAAGAAGTAAAATGATTGTAGAATTGTTTAATAAGTAATATAAGATGGAATTAAACAACTTAAAACCTGCAGTCGGTTCGACGCATAAAAAAAGAAGGCTCGGACGCGGACAAGGTTCTGGAAAAGGTGGAACCTCAACAAGAGGTCTTAAAGGTGCAAAATCAAGGTCGGGTTATAAGAGTAAGATCGGCTTTGAAGGTGGTCAGATGCCTCTTCAAAGAAGGGTGCCTAAGTTTGGCTTTAAGAATATCAACAGAGTTGAATACAAAGCTGTTAATATTTCAACACTACAGCAATTAGCAGAGAAAGATAATTTAACTGTAATTGACAGAGATGTTTTGATTGCAGCCGGTTGGTTGTCTAAAAATTCTTTACTAAAAGTATTAGGTAAAGGCGAATTAAAAGCCAAACTGGAAGTGAAAGCTGATGCTTTCTCGAAAAAAGCGATTGAAGCGATTGAAGCAGTAGGAGGGTCGGCAACTATTTTGTAAATCCCTAAGTATATGAAGTTAATAGATACATTAAAGAACATTTGGAGGATAGAAGAACTTAGAACCAGAATATTGATTACTCTGGGCTTAGTTGCAGTATATCGTCTGGGAGCTGAGATTGTGCTTCCCGGTATTAATCCGGAAGCACTTGGAGCGTTGAAAGAGCAGGCTTCTTCGGGAGTACTCGGATTGCTGGATATGTTCTCGGGCGGAGCTTTTTCAAATGCTTCGGTATTTGCTTTGGGGATTATGCCTTATATTTCGGCATCCATTGTTGTTCAATTATTCGGTATAGCTGTGCCTTATTTCCAGAGATTACAGAAAGAAGGTGAAAGCGGAAGACGCAAGATCAATATGTTTACACGTTATTTGACGGTTATAATTTTGGTTGTACAGGGTTCTGCTTATCTGACTAATCTTCATGCGCAGATTCCCGACTGGGGTTTTGTTACAGCGGGAGTTATGTTTACTCTGCCGTCAATTATAATTCTTGCAGCCGGTTCAATGTTTGTGTTGTGGCTTGGTGAAAAGATTACCGATAAAGGTATTGGTAATGGTGTTTCCATAATTATTATGGTTGGTATAATCGACCGTTTACCGTTCTCTTTTGTTGCTGAGGCAACTTCAAGAGTATCGGAACAGGGTGGAGGTTTATTTACTTTCCTTGTGGAATTGATTGTACTTTTCTTCATTTTCTGCGGTTCAATTATGTTGGTTCAGGGAACGAGAAAGGTGCCTGTACAGTATGCAAAGCGTATTGTAGGTAATAAACAATATGGGGGTGTGCGTCAGTATATACCTTTAAAGATTAATGCTGCCGGTGTTATGCCTATCATTTTTGCTCAGGCAATAATGCTGTTACCTATATCATTTATTAATTTCTCGAACTCCGAGTCATTATCCGGATTTGCAGCAGCATTTTCTAATTTCACGGGCTTTTGGTATAACTTTACATTCTTCGTTTTAATAGTTGCATTTACGTATTTTTATACTGCAATTACGATAAATCCGATGCAAATGGCAGACGATATGAAGAAGAACGGAGGTTTTATACCGGGAGTTAAACCGGGTAAGAAGACGTTGGAATTTTTGGATACGGTTATGTCCAGAATAACATTACCGGGTTCTATATTCCTTGGAATTGTAGCTATTTTACCTGCATTTGCAACGATAGCGGGAGTAAATAATCAGTTCGCACAGTTTTATGGCGGTACGTCATTGTTGATTTTGGTGGGTGTGGTTTTGGATACATTGCAACAAGTAGAGTCTCATCTTCTGATGCGTCATTATGACGGTTTGATGAAGACGGGAAGAATAAAAGGCAAAACACCGGGCGGACCGGCAATATATTAAATGATTGTATTAAAGACTAAAGAGGAAATAGAACTACTGAGAGAAAGTAATCAATTAGTAGGTAAAACCTTGGGTGAATTATCTAAGTATATTCGTCCGGGGATTTCCACTTTACAGCTTGATAAAATAGCAGAGGAGTTTATCCGTTCTAATGATGCGGTTCCGGGTTTTCTCAATTATAACGGTTTTCCTAATACGCTTTGTATTTCTTTGAATGACAAAGTGGTGCACGGGATACCTTCCGGTAGGGAGATTTTGAGGGATGGAGACGTTGTTTCTGTTGACTGTGGCACAGTAAAAAACGGTTTTTATGGTGATAGTGCTTACACTTTCACAGTTGGTGAGGTTAGTGATGAAGTGATGAAATTGTTGGTTACTACGAAGACTTCTCTTTACAAAGGGATAGAAAAGGCTTTGGAAGGTTACAGAGTCGGCGACATAGGTAACACTATACAACAATATTGTGAAGCGAGGGGTTATACGGTTGTCAGGGAGTTGGTAGGTCATGGTGTCGGTCGTAAGATGCACGAAGATCCGCAGGTTCCGAACTATGGCAAAAGAGGTCAGGGACCAATGTTGAGAGAGGGAATGGTTATAGCGATTGAACCGATGATAAATATGGGTAAGCGTAATGTTTATCAGGAGAATGACGGTTGGACTGTACGCACGAGAGACGGTAAACCGTCGGCACATTTTGAGCACACGGTTGCCATAGGTAAAAACAAGGCAGATATTTTATCAACCTTTGATTATATTGACGAGAGATTTAACTATAATTGATTATATGGCAAAACAGCCTTCAATAGAGCAAGACGGAGTAATTAAGGAATCATTATCAAATGCGATGTTTCGAGTGGAACTTGAAAATGGGCATATTATCACGGCTCATATTTCCGGTAAAATGAGAATGCACTATATAAAGATACTTCCGGGCGATAGGGTTAAGGTGGATATGTCCCCCTATGATTTGACAAAGGGAAGGATTACGTTTCGTTATAAGAATTAATAAATTAACATTAAATATAAGTAACCATGAAAGTTAGAGCATCTATCAAGAAGCGTAGTGCTGATTGTAAGATTGTAAGAAGAAAAGGACGTTTATACGTCATTTGTAAAAAGACCCCTAAGTTTAAACAACGTCAAGGGTAATTATTAATTAAAATCACATTAAAAAAGATTTATGGCAAGAATCGTAGGTGTAGATTTACCCTCAGCAAAAAGAGGCGAAGTAGCCTTGACCTATATTTATGGTATAGGTAGAAGTAGTGCTCGTGCTATCCTGAGTGAAGCAGGCATCGATTATGACCTTAAGGTAAAAGACTGGAATGACGACCAACTCGCAGCTGTCCGTAAAATTATTAACACGGAGTATAAAGTTGAAGGAGAGTTGCGTTCAAGCGTTCAAATGAACATCAAGCGATTGATGGACATCGGTTGTTACCGTGGTATCAGGCATCGTTTGGGGTTGCCTGTTAGAGGACAAAGTACGAAGAATAATGCTCGTACAAGGAAAGGTAAGAAGAAAACAGTTGCAAACAAGAAGAAAGCAACTAAATAATTGAATTAAAGAATTATGGCAAAGAAGTCTACATCAAACAGGAAACGGTTAGTTAAAGTTGAAGCCGTTGGACAAGCACACGTACATTCTTCTTTCAATAACATTATTGTCTCCCTGACCAATGCTACCGGACAGGTAATTTCTTGGTCATCGGCAGGTAAGATGGGATTTAGAGGATCGAAAAAGAACACTCCTTATGCGGCACAGATGGCTGCTACGGATTGTGGCAAGGTTGCATTTGACCTTGGTATGAGGAAAGCAAAAGTATATGTTAAGGGACCGGGTAATGGTCGTGAATCGGCTATCAGGGCTATCAATGCTTGTGGTATAGAAGTAACGGAAATTGTTGATGTTACTCCGCTTCCGCATAACGGATGCCGTCCTCCTAAACGTAGAAGAGTGTAATCATTAAAAATTAGAGAAAAATGGCTAGATATACAGGACCTAAGTCTAAAATAGCAAGAAGATTCGGAGAGCCTATTTTCGGACCCGATAAGGCGTTGGATAAGAGGAATTATCCTTCCGGACAGCATGGTTTGGCTCGCCGCAGGAAAAAAGTTTCCGAATATGGCGTGCAATTGAGAGAAAAACAAAAAGCAAAATATACTTACGGTTTGTTGGAAAAACAATTCCGTAATTTGTTTGAGAAAGCAGAAGGCAAGAACGGTATCACCGGTGAAGTTTTGTTGCAAATGCTTGAATGTCGTTTAGATAATGTGGTTTATCGTTTGGGCATTGCACCCACTCGTGCAGCGGCTCGTCAGTTGGTGAGTCATCGCCACATCACTCTTAACGGCGGTGTTTGTAATATTCCTTCGGCAGCAGTGAGGAAAGGTGATGTTGTTGCCGTGCGTGAAAAATCCAAATCATTGGAAGTTGTTGACGAGTCGTTGAGAAGTAACAGCGTTAGCAAATATTCGTGGTTGGAATGGGATGCCGCCTCAAAGAGCGGTAAACTGTTGAATGTTCCGGAAAGAACAGATATTCCGGAAAACATTAAGGAACAGTTGATAGTTGAACTGTACTCCAAGTAATAAGTAATATTTATATTTTATGGCAATATTAGCTTTCCAAAGACCGGAAAAAGTGAGCATGCTGGAATCAACGCCTAAATTCGGCAAGTTTGAATTTAGACCGTTGGAACCCGGTTACGGCATCACAATAGGTAATCCTTTGCGCAGGATACTGCTATCTTCCTTAGAGGGATATGCGATTACCGGAATAAAGATCGAAGGGGTAGACCATGAGTTTGCAACAATTTCAGGTGTAATCGAAGATGTTTCCGAAATCATCTTGAATCTGAAGCAAGTTCGGTTTAAGAGAAAAGTGGAAAACATTGAGAATGAAAAACTGACTGTTATCATCTCAGGGCAGGAAACTTTTACTGCCGGTGATATCAATCGTTTTTTGTCAGGGTTTGAAGTATTGAATACCGACTTGTTGATATGTAATATGGCAAAGACTGTGAATTTCCAAATGGAGATCACAATCCAGAAAGGTCGCGGATATGTTCCTTCTACGGAAAATATGCCGGCTGATGCTGAAATAGGTTTTATTCCTATTGATGCCATTTTCACTCCGATTAAAAACGTAAAATATGAGGTGGAGAACTATCGTGTTGAAGGTAAGACCGACTATGAAAAATTGTTGTTGGAAATAGAGACCGACGGTTCAATCAATCCTAAGGATGCTTTGAAAGAGGCTGCAAGGATATTGATTTACCATTTCATGTTATTTGCTGAGGACAAAATAATCTTGGAATTAGATGATTCTTATGAAAATGAAGAATTTGATGAAGAAGTTTTGCACATGCGTCAACTTCTCAAAACAAGATTGTTGGATATGGGACTTTCCGTGCGTGCTTTGAATTGTTTGAAAGCGGCAGAGATTGTAACTTTGGGTGAATTGGTGAAGTTAAACAAGAATGATTTGTTGAAATTCCGCAATTTCGGTAAGAAATCACTAACCGAGTTGGAACAATTGCTTGAGGATAATAATCTTGAATTCGGCATGGATATATCAAGGTATAAATTAGACAAGGAATAAATTAAGATGAGACATAAGAAGAAATTCAATCACCTGAACAGGACGAGCAGTCACAGACATGCTCTCTTGTCGAATATGGCAGTGTCGTTGATTATGCACAAGCGTATCACGACCACTGTTGCCAAAGCAAAAGCTTTGAGAATGTATGTTGAACCGTTGATAACAAAGAGTAAGACCGATGAGATGCACTCACGTAGAGTGGTGTTCAGTTATCTTGGTCAGAAAGAGGCTATCAACGAGTTGTTTAGGGAGATTGCTCCTAAGATTGCAAACCGTCCGGGTGGTTATACTCGTATTTTGAGGATAGGTAACAGAGTAGGTGATAACGCAGAAATGTGTATCATTGAATTGGTTGATTATAACGAAACCTATACGGAAGTTAAGAAAGAGGTTAAGAAACCGACTCGTAGGAGAAGATCCGGCGGTGGTGCAAAATCAGCGGAAACGAAACCGGCAGTAGCAGAAGTTAAGCCTGAAGTTGTTGAAGAAGCTCCGAAAGAAGAAGTTCCGGCTGTTGAGGAAGAAGTTGCCGCACCGGTAGTTGAAGAAAAAGCGGAATAAATTAAACTAAAACGTAAAGCTATGACATATATTGTTGACGTTATCGGGAGAGAAATCCTTGATTCGAGAGGTAATCCCACAGTTGAAGTTGATGTAGTGTTGGAATCCGGTGTAATCGGTCGTGCAGCAGTGCCGTCGGGAGCATCTACGGGTGAAAACGAAGCATTGGAATTGAGAGACGGCGACAAATCCCGTTACATGGGTAAAGGCGTTCTTAGAGCGGTTGAAAATGTGAACACGGTGATTTGCGACGAATTAATCGGAATGGATGTTCTTGACCAAGTGGGTATAGATCGCCTGCTTTTGGAATTGGACGGAACTAAGACCAAAAGTAAATTAGGTGCCAACGCTATGTTGGGTGTATCTTTGGCTTGTGCTAAGGCTGCTGCTCAGGAATTGGAAGTGCCTTTGTATCGCTATTTGGGTGGTACCAACGCAAAGGAATTGCCTGTGCCTATGATGAATATCATCAATGGAGGTTCGCATTCGGATGCTCCGATTGCATTTCAGGAATTTATGATTCGTCCTGTCGGAGCACCCACTTATAAGGAAGCTCTCCGCATGGGTACCGAAATTTTCCATTCTTTGAAGAAAGTTTTGCATGACAGAGGTTTGAGCACTGCCGTAGGTGATGAGGGGGGATTTGCTCCTGCTTTGAAAGGTACGGAAGATGCGTTGGAATCAATCATCACGGCTATTGAAAAAGCAGGTTATAAGGCAGGTGAGGATGTTATGATCGGTTTGGATTGTGCTTCTTCCGAGTTTTATGTTGATGGTGTTTATGACTACACCAAGTTTGAAGGCAATAAGGGTGCAAAACGCACTTCTGCTCAGCAGGTTAAGTATTTGGAAGAATTGATTTCCAAGTATCCGATTGATTCAATTGAAGACGGTATGTCGGAAAATGATTGGGAAGGCTGGAAACTTCTCACGGATGCTATCGGTAGCCGTTGTCAGTTGGTTGGAGATGATTTGTTTGTTACCAATGTTGAGTATTTGAAGAAAGGTATTGACATGGGTTGTGCTAATTCAATACTTATCAAGGTTAATCAAATCGGTACTTTGACCGAAACTTTGGATGCTATTGAAATGGCTCAGCGTGCGGGTTATACGACTGTTACTTCACATCGTTCCGGTGAAACGGAGGATGCAACGATTGCCGATATTGCCGTTGCCACCAATTCGGGACAGATAAAGACAGGTTCTTTGAGTCGTTCCGACCGTATGGCTAAATACAATCAACTTCTTCGCATAGAAGAAGAATTGGGCGAATCGGCTCGTTTTCACGGTAGGAAATTTAACAATAAATAAAGAGGATTGTTCATAATTTATTTGTTGACTGCTTCGGGAGAAATCTCGGGGCAGTTTTTTACATTTATATTTCCTATACATAGAGGCTATTTTTTCGTATCTTTGCCGGTTGAAAAACATTTTTATTTAGCATAGTCTGAAAAGCAACAAAACACATGAAGAAATTTTAAACTAAATTTATTTTTGGAAAAAGAAGTGAACATAGAGAAAGTAAAATATACGACCTTAATCAATGAAATCGGTGTTTTACTGCAAAAAGGCAGAGAACAAGTTGCCCATTCGGTAAACACTGTTTTGGTGCAAACTTATTGGCTAATTGGTCGGCACATTGTAGAGTTTGAGCAAGGCGGAAAAGAAAAAGCCGAATACGGGAGTTTCCTTTTTGAGCAACTTTCCAAAGACTTAACACAACTCTACGGAAAGGGCTTTAGCAGAGCCAATTTGCTTTATATGAGAAAGCTATACCTGACTTTCCCAAAAAGTGAGACACTGTCTAACGTTTTGAGTTGGAGTCATTATTTTGAGATTTTGCGTTCTGATAACGAACTTGAAATTAACTTTTACGCCAAGCAAACCGAAAAAGAAAATTGGAGCGTTAGGGAACTCAAACGCCAAATGAAAAGTATGTTATTTCACCGTTTGGCTTTGAGCAAAGATAAAAAAGGAGTGTTGGAACTTTCGGAACAAGGACAAGAAATTCAAAAAGCCGAAGACATTTTGAAAGACCCTTATGTTTTGGAATTTCTAAGCATTCCGCAAAATTATCAATACCTTGAAGGCGAATTGGAAGAAAAATTGATTTCCAACTTACAATATTTCCTTTTGGAATTAGGTAAAGGTTTTACGTTTGAAAAACGACAATACAGAATTTCAATAAGCGGAAAGCATTTTTTCGTTGATTTGGTTTTCTATCATCGTATTTTGAAATGCTTTGTGTTGATTGATTTGAAACGTGGGGAAGTAACACACCAAGACGTTGGACAAATGAATTTGTATCTCAACTATTTCAAAAAGGAAGTAAACACAGAAGGCGACAATCCACCGATCGGAATAGTTTTAGGTGCAGACAAAGACCACGTTTTAGTAGAATACGCAACAGAAAGTATCGGCAATCAACTTTTCATCAGCAAATACCAACTTTACCTGCCTGATAAAAAGCAACTTGAAAACGAACTGAACAAACTGTTAGACGAAAATGAATGAGAGAAAACCAGCCTATAATAGCAGTTTGGTACAATGCGGGCAGACAGCTTCGTTTGAAACATTTTGCCAAATTTGTTTTATGTTGATCCGACTCACCGTAGATTGCAAATGTATTTGTTTAGGTTAACCATTAACCACAACCATGAATTTAGGTAAAAGAAAAAATCTTTAACATTATTTTGGATGTTTAAAAAGTGTTTAATACATTTGCTGCGTTAATCGAAGAACAAAACTACAATCAATGCTTTTTTATTCTTTAAAAATATCTGAAAAAAACGTCGTCAAAAATTTGGCGGTGTCGGATAATTTTTTAAACACACACACACACACACACACACACCTCATTAGACTATATACCAGACGATTACGCAAAGCGTAATAAAGCAGATCTTTTAAAATATACGTATGAAGCTATCTTTTCTCGGAAGGATAGCTTTTCTTGTTTTCGAGTTTTAATTAACATTTTTCTTAATCTAAAAATTTTAAATTATGCCTATCAATTATGTTTTATCTCAGAAAGGTAATCCTCTGAAACCGGAGGAACCTAAAAAGTGGTATGCCACAGCAAAGAGCACCGGCGAATTAACGCTTAAAAAGCTTAGTCAGGAAATAGCCGAAGGCAGCACGACGGTTAGCG
>JAISHE010000075.1 GCA_031262745.1 Culturomica sp.
CAGAATACAGGCACAAATTAAAAAATTTCGAAATACATGGGTTTTTGAGGCTCAAAAATCGGTGAAAATCAAGGAAATAGGGTTGTTTGCAAAAAGAGGCTAACTACTACATTTTTAAAGAATTATATCATGTCAAAAATTAAAACGGAAGAGACCGAAAAAGGGTCAAAAAGAGGCGAAATATACCATGGTTTTTGCAAAGAAACTATTGCGATGCAAATGTAAAAAATAATCTTTAATATCGGAAAAAGAATGTTAGAAAAATTTTTACGACACACATGTAATGTGCACAATACGTGTAATGTACGGGCGTATGCCATACGCCCGTACACGCGGGCATGTTCGCAGGAATTGCCGTAGGTCGCGCTTCGCTTGACACTACGGTTATGGAAATTTCGCCCTTCGGGCGGCTCGCAGAGCCTGATTTTCATAACCTTAGGTCATCGACCTAAGGGGAAAACAACATTTTTCCTATTAACCATTATTTTCCTTACCTTTGGCGAGTTTTAAGAAATTCGATATTTAGAGTTGTAAAAGGTTTACGTTCATGTGGTTGTTGCTTGCATTCCTTTCTGCTGCCCTGTTAGGGTTCTACGACACTTTCAAAAAGAAATCGTTAAACGGTAATGCTGTTTTGCCGGTGTTGTTTCTAAACACTTTGTTTTCAAGTCTTATATTCGTACCTTTTATTCTGATTTCGGCTTCGGGCGATACGTTAAGCGGAACTCTGTTTGAAGTGCCGGTTGCCGATTGGGAAGTGCACAAGTTTATCATTATCAAGTCGCTGATTGTGCTTACATCATGGATCTTCGGCTACTTCGGCATGAAGCATCTGCCTTTGACAATAGTGGGACCGATTAATGCAACGAGACCGGTGATTGTTCTACTTGGAGCGATGCTACTGTTTGCGGAGCGGTTGAACATTTACCAGTGGGCAGGTGTTACGCTGGCGGTGATTTCGTTCTTAATGTTAAGTCGTTCGGGCAAAAAAGAAGGCATTGACTTCAAGCACGATAAGTGGATATATTTTATAGTGCTTTCGGCTCTCACCGGTGCAATGAGCGGTTTGTACGATAAATATCTGATGAATAAACTGCCGCCTATGCTTGTGCAATCATGGTACAACATTTATCAGGTATTTATCATGTGTCCCATTATCTTGCTATTGTGGTATCCCAAACGTAAGGAGACGACACCGTTTCGCTGGGACTGGACAATTATTTTGATTTCCGTGTTTCTTTCGGCAGCCGATTTTGCCTATCTCTACGCATTAAGCTACGAAGATTCCATGATTTCCATTGTTTCAATGGTGCGTCGTGGAAGCGTTGTGGTGTCATTCATTTTCGGAGCGATACTTTTCCGCGAAAAGAATTTGAAAAGCAAAGCGTTGGATTTGTTACTCGTACTTGCGGGTATGGTATTTCTATACATAGGCAGTCGATGAAGCAGGGATTACATTCCCGTGCTCATTCCATGAATATAATCGTATATATTGCTGAATAAACCGACAAACAACACGCATACGGAACATAAAAGTAAACTCAACTTGTTGTAGGAATCCGTGCGAATGGTTGTAATCGGTTGTTCGCTCGGTTGATTTATAAACATTGCCTTTATTATCAACAAATAATAGTAAAGAGAAATAACAGTGTTCACAAGCGCAATAAACACAAGCAAATATTCACCTTCGGATGCGGCAGCTGCAAAAATGAAGAATTTACTGAAGAAGCCCGCAAAAGGCGGTATCCCACCGAGAGAGAAAACCGCAATCATCATCACAAAAGTTAAACGCGGATTAGTTTTGAAAAAACCGTCGTAGGCAGCAATATCCGTGCGACCCGAAGCATTTTCCACCGCTGCGATTACTCCGAATACCGCCAAGTTGGAAAATAAATATACCAACACGAAATAAACCGTTGAAGCCATTCCGTCAGCCGTACCGCTCATTATGCCTAAAAGTATGTAGCCGGCTTGTGAAATCGACGAATAAGCAAAGAAACGCTTAATGTCGGTTTGACGAATGGCAAAGAGGTTACCTATCACAATTGTTGCCACAGCTAATGCCCACAATATCCAATGCCAAATATAGACGATGGCACCGAAAACATGCCAAAGGGCAAACATTAATACAAATGCGGCAGCTGCTTTGGACACCACCGACAGGTAAGCCGTTATTCCCGTCGGTGCACCTTCATAAACGTCAGCAGTCCAAAGATGGAAAGGCACTATGGAAACTTTGAACGCAATTCCGGCGAAGAAAAATACTAAACCCATTATTGTCATAGGCGACATGGACACAAGCGGAGTCATATCTGTGAAGTACAGTGTGCCCATCGCACCGTAGAGGTAGGAAATTCCGAACATCATCACTCCCGAAGCTAATACGGATATTAGAATATATTTTGCACCTGCTTCCGCTGATTTCTCACGATGCTTATTATAGGCAGCAAGACAGGCAAGCGGTAGTGCGGATATTTCCATGCCGATATAGAGCAGTAGAAAATTGCCGGCGGAAATCATAAGATACATTCCTAAAAGAGTGGCAAATGTGATTACGTAGAATTCACCCTGTTTTTGACTGTTTTCTTCCGAGCGCAACCATGCTCCCGATTGCATGAGTACTATTAGAGTACCGATGTTCATAATGTTTTTCATGAGCACCGTCATTTCCGTTGACACATACATGCCACCGAAAGCCGTGCCCACAGACGGGAAAAGAAAACCTGCCGCCGTGTGAACCGCAAAAAGCAAACAAGCCGTCAATTGCAACCACACTTTTCCGGAAGCAAATATATCGTAAACAAGAAGAATAAGGAATACTAACATTAATCCCGCTTCCTGATTCATCAACAAAAAATTACTAAAATCCATACGCCAATCTATTTCTTTATTTCAAATACGCCATGAGCGGTTGCAATGTGCCTACAATCAAATTCGTTACGGCAGAAGGGTAGACCCCTATCACAAGTATACACAATATTAAACCGACTGCCGAAACTTTTTCATACCATGTTGCATCCGTCAAATTAAAATGATTTTCATTTACAATCGCACCGTAGAGCACTTTCCCAATCGTGCGCAGAATGTACACGGCTGTTATAACTATTGAACATGCGGCAATGATAACCAACACCCTATGAAACATGTCCTGATGTTGGAAGGAACCGACAAAAACCGTCATCTCGGCTACGAAACCGCTTAATCCGGGTAATCCTAATGAAGCCAAACCGGCAATCACATAGCAAACCGATGCAAAAGGCATTATTTTCATCAACCCGCCCATTTCACGAATATCGCGAGTGTGGGTGCGACTATAAATTAAGCCGATGAGAGCAAAGAAAAGTGCAGTCATCAAACCGTGCGACAACATTTGCAGCACGGCACCGGTCATAGCCGTTTGATTTAACATTAGTATCGCAAACAAAACCAGTCCGCAATGGCTCACGGATGAATAGGCGTTGATATATTTCAAATCCGTTTGTACAACAGCACTGAATGCGCCGTAGACAACGCTGATACCGGTGAGTATCAAAAATATCCACGACAATTCCTGAGCAGCTTCCGGCATAAGGCAAATCGCCACACGGAAACAACCGTAGCCACCGAGTTTCATCAACACGCCCGCATGCAACATCGACACTGCCGTCGGCGCGGACGCATGACCGTCGGGCGACCAAGTGTGGAAAGGAAACAAAGCACCAAGAACCCCGAAACCTATGAAAGTAACCGGAAATATCCAATATTGGTGCATCAGCGGAATGTGTTTATCAATAAGTTCAACCATATTCATGGTTGTATGACCGGAAAGGAAATAAATACCCAAAATGCCTGTAAGTAAAAATGCCGAACCTGCCATAAGCATAAGCGTAAGTTTCATCGCCGAATACTCTTTCTTGCCTGTGCCCCAAACTCCGATAAGTAGATACATCGGTATCAATGCCACTTCATAGAACATAAACATAGTGAATAAGTCCAACGAAATGAAAAATCCGAAAACACCTATGGTCAGCAGACAGTACCACATAAAGTACTCCCTTGACATATTCCATGAGGAAAATACCCCCGTGAAAACGATAATTGCCGAAAGCCCTATCATAAGCACCGAAATACCGTCAACGCCTACGGTGTAGTGGATGTTGAGGGAATCGTACCAAGTTGTGTCGGCAAAGAAAAGCATAGCAGCATCCGAAACAGCTCTCTCATGCAGAAACATCACCGTGAGCACCGCCGCCAATCCGAGCAACATCGAAGCTCCCGCCACCATCACCGTCCTCACTTGCTTAGCACTCTTACACAAGAAAAGCACCAAAAGCATCAACAGAGGTACAACTACAAATAAAGATAGTATATTCATTATTATGTGTTAATTAATCTTTGAATTTTGAGATATGGATTGCTCTAACAAAATATAGGTTCGGTAGGTATAATTCATACATTTTTCACTCTATTTACAAACATAGTCGATTGCTATATCTGTATGATTTCTTTTATCAAACATTTTCTTGCATAAAAAGCCCGACTAATTGAACCGTGTCCGGATCCTTTTGTTCTGGCTTGTATCCATTTCCCATCTTTGCCTGTCAATGATGAAAATCCCTGAGTTGCTAATTTATTCCGAATGAATTCGTAATCATTTTCTATTTCTTGTATTAAAGAATCTCTTTCGATAAAATCAAATGATTGGACTTTTAATAATTCAGACTTTATATTGTGTTTCCCTTCCCATGAAACAGCACAGAAAACAAGCGACTTTAATTTCTCCCAACAATGACTCTTTAGAAACGGTGTTTCTATTAAATCTTGAGGATTTATCATCGTTATTGCAAATGTTTCTTTTGGTGTCCAACAGTTATTAACCCGATAGAATGCGGTCGATTTTAATTCAAAACCAAGTCCGTTTGGTGCTTGACGATTATCGTTTGATAATCCGGCTAAACGTTCCAAAGTCAACCCTTTCCAACCTTTATTTTGTCTCCCATCTCTATATGTTGTTATTCCAAAATAACTTGCCATTTCTGACAAATCTTGTCCGATGTACTTATTTAAATTTTGTATTGCTATGATTCTTGTTATCATCTTAATATGGTGTTGATAATGGTTTTAATGATTCATATCTTTTTATTGTCAGATCAATATATGATTTTTCCAACTCGCAACCAATATACTTTCTGTTTCCAATAATTTTAGCAGCTACCCCTGTTGTACCTCCACCATTAAAAGGATCTAAAATAATATCCCCGTCCTTTGTAGAAGATTTTACTATTCTTTTCAGCAGTGCTAATGGTTTTTGCGTGGGGTGTTTGCCAAATGTTTTTTCACTTGGTGAAGGCGTTGGAATACTCCACACTGATCGCATTTGCAAATGTGGCTTTTTTATTTGATCCTCAGGAAAAACACCCTCTTTCATTGCTTCGTAATTAAAATAGTGCTTGGATTTTTCCCCTTTTCTTGCCCAAAGTACTGTTTCGTGTGATGCCGTAAAAAAACGGCAACTTAAATTAGGAGAGGCATTCGGCTTAAACCACGCAATGTCGTTAAGTAGATGAAATCCGAGTTGTTGTAATACAAAACCGCACTGATAAATGGAATGATAAGTACCACTTATCCAAATAGTTCCTTCCGGTTTTAATATTCGCTTACATTCGGTTATCCATTTTCTATGGAACTCCAAATCATTTTCAAAGCCCTCACTTTTATCCCATTTCCCCTTGTTCACGCTGACCATTTTGCCGGCTTGACAAGTAAAACCGCCATTAGACAGATTATACGGAGGATCTGCAAAAATCATATCAACATAATTGTCCGGAAATTTCGCCATAACATCAAGGCAATCTGCATTATATAATGCAGTATCCTCTGTTTTGAATACAGGTTTTATTTTCTTATTGCCATTATTAGCAATGTACATAACTATTTCGTCCATTGCTAAAAGCGGCTTTGGCTCTTCAATGTGATATTCTTTTGCTTGTTTTCCCATATATCTAACAATTTATATTTTTAACTTCTACTTCCCTCATACATTCTTCTACTGTTCTTCATAGCTTTACATATACAACGCCCACACCGTGAGTAGCAACGTGCCCAGAACAAATACCAGAGCGTAGAACTGTACCCTGCCGGATTGCAACACTCGAATACTTGAAGAAATGCGTTGCGTACCAATCGCGAGGGCATTCATCGTGCCGTCGATTACATGACGGTCAAACCATGCAATAGGATAACAAATGATTTTGAAAATGACACTCTTGGTTATAAACATCCAAATTTCATCCATGTAGAACTTGCGCAATGCGGCATGATATAGCTTTGGAATGCGTTCAACGATTAAATCCGATGCAAAACTGCCTCTTGCATAGAATAAAAGTGCTACTAAACCGCCTATCATTGCAACGTTGAAACTCACGACGGCAACACTCCATTTAATATGAGTTGCAAACGGTACGCCGTCGCTGCTGACGAAGTCGGAAAACGGGATGAAACCGGTTACGCAAGAAAAAACAGCCAATATAATTAAAGGTAAGCACATTGATAACGGTGCTTCGTGGGGCTTGTGTTCGTAAGTTTTTTCTCTCTTACCCCAGAAAATGTTGAAATATAATCGAAACATATAGAAAGCCGTCAATGCTGCCGTTACGGTTAAGGTTATGTACAAAATGTAATGACCGTTTTCGAGTGTCGATGTCAATATTTCATCTTTACTGAAAAAACCCGAAAACGGCGGTATACCCGAAATAGCCAAGCATGCAATAAGGAAAGTGATATGAGTTATGGGCATATATTTACGCAGATTTCCCATATTTGCCATTTCATTACTGTGCACCGCATGTATCACCGCACCGGCACCAAGGAAAAGCAATGCCTTGAAAAAAGCGTGAGTAAAAAGGTGAAACATAGATGACATATAACCCAATCCTTCATGACCACCGTAGCCGGAAACACCCAAAGCCGTCATCATGTAGGCAATTTGTGAAATCGTAGAAAATGCCAGCACTCGTTTTATATCTGTTTGTGTCATGGCAATTATAGCCGCAAACAATGCCGTAAAACAACCGATGTAGGCAATCATTGTGAGCACATCGGGTGCAGCAAATACGTAAACAGGAAAGAGTCGAGCCACCAAATAAACACCTGCTACCACCATAGTAGCGGCATGTATCAAAGCCGATACGGGCGTGGGACCTTCCATTGCATCCGGCAACCAAATATGCAGCGGAAACATTGCCGACTTGCCTGCTCCGCCCATGAAAATAAGTGCCATTGCCCAAGTTGCCACCGATAGTCCCATAAAAGAGGCACCGGCTGTGGTAGCAACCACCAAACTACCTTTATTAGCCGTTAATTCCGATAAATCAAAAGTACCGGTGTAAAAAGAAAGAATCAAGACACCTATCAAAAATCCCAAGTCGGCAAAACGAGTTACGATAAAAGCTTTCTTGGAAGCTAAAACGGCTGCCGGTTTTGTGTAGTAGAAACCTATCAGTAAATAGGAAGATACTCCCACCAACTCCCAAAATATGTACATCTGAAAGATATTTGTAGCCACCACAAGCCCCAACATTGAGAAAGTGAAAAGCGAAAGGAATGCGTAGTAACGTTCAAAACCCCGTTCACCTTTCATGTAGCCGAAACTATATATGTGCACCATGAGTGAAACCGTCGTAATCACCACAAGCATCATCACGGAAATCGGGTCAATAAGCACTCCCAAATCAATGTGCAACTTGTCCGTAAACCTCAGCCATTCAAATGTCCATGGTATGATTTCTTGAAATTTACCGTCAACCTTCCCAATCCCGAAAAAGTATTCGCAAGCAATCAAATAAGAAATCAGCGTGGCAATTGCGATACCGATAGTACCGATAATTCCTGTGGCAAAAGGTTTTAATTTCTTGCCTGCCAAACCGGTAAGAAGAAAAACAAAAAGCGGAATGCCTAATATGAATAGTGCTTTTCCCATAAATCAAAATTTCATTTTATCAATATGACGGACGTCAATGTTTTGCATACGCCTATATACATTTATTATGATTGCAATTGCAACCGCCGTTTCGGCTGCGGAAATTGCTATTCCGAAAAGACTGAAAAACATGCCTTCCAGATGTTCAGGATATAGATAGCGGTTGAAAACACTGAAATTTATTTCCACCGAATTTAGAATCAGTTCTATGGAAATCAAAACTGCCAACAGATTTTTACGAGTAACAAATCCGTATATCCCCACAAAAAACATTATTGTACTCACTATCAGGTAATGTTCCATTTGTATCATAATTCACTCTCCTTTCTCGTTTAACGTTTACGGGCAATCAAAATACCTCCTATTACACTTGCCAACAACAATATACTAAGAGCCTCAAAGGGCAGTAGATACTGATATTTTTCCGTACCCATGAGGGCACTACCGATTATTTTCATATTTATTTCATGGTCGCCGACAATAGCAGCCGGTTGTACATATAGAAAATGATGCTTCAAAGTTACAAGAGTTGTGATAATCACTCCGGCAAGAGCCGTAACAATACCTGTGGCAATGCGACGTTTATCACCGGGTTCCACATGGTCTCCCTTAGGAGTTGTTAGTAGAATAGCAAATATAAAAAGTATCAATATACCGCCGGCATAAACGGAAAGTTGCACGGCAGCAAGAAAATGATAATTCAAGAGCAGATACAGACCTGCGGTTCCGATTAACACGAAAAGCAGATAAGTGGCAGCCCGCAACATACGCTTGGAAGTAACCGCCAATATCGAAGAAACTGTTATGAACGCTCCGAGTATGTAAAACACTATTAAATTTGCAACTGATCCCATTATTATTCTTTGTTTTCTGTTTTTTTGACCATCAAACTTGAACCTTCTTTGTTGAGTTTCAAAACAAGTTTTTGACAATTGAATACCGTATTCTCAAAATCGTTACTCCATTCTATTGCATGAAAAGGACAATTCTGAGTGCACAACGCACAAAACGTACAACTTCCCAAATCGTAAAGATAACGGTTGAGCACGCGTTTGTCCTTGCCGGTGGTTTCATCTTTTATCATATTGCTCTCAACCTTTATTGTACCGTTAGGACATGAATTCATGCAAATACCGCAAGCGGTGCAACGATGATGATTTTCAACATCATGCGGCATCACAAGCATAGCACGAAACCACTCTCCATATTGCTTTTTACCCCTGTTTTCCGGATACTGCTCCGTTACTTTCGGTCGCAACATGTTCAGCATTGAAATATACATTCCCTGCATTAATTGATATATCCCAATTACAATATTTTTTATGTAATTATACAACGCTTTCATATTCGCATTTTAAAATATAACTGCCACCGACATTAGTAGTAGATTGATCAAACATATAGGCATTAATATTTTCCATTCTAAATTTAACAACTGGTCTATGCGTAAACGTGGGAACGACCATCTAACCCACAATGCCAAAAATATGCAAAATCCCGTCTTGCCAAAGAACCAAACAAAAGAAGGAATGTAGTCCATAACCTTATTAAATGATTCCCAACCCGGAATGTGCAGCGGCATCCAACCTCCCAAAAACATAGTTGCGGCAATAGCGGCAATTATAAACATATTAAGATATTCCGCAAGGTAAAAAAATCCGAACTGTATACCGGAATATTCCGTATGGTAACCTGCAGTGAGTTCCGATTCCGCTTCGGGTAAATCAAAGGGACCGCGATTTGTTTCCGCATGACCGGCAATCAGGTAGGTAACAAAAGCTATACAAGCCGGTATATGTCCTTTAAAAATAAACCACAAGTCGGATTGTTGTTCCACTATTTGAGAAACCTGCATGGTGCCGGCAAGAACAACAACAGCGAGCAACGATAATCCACAGGAAAGTTCATAGCTCAACAATTGTGCACCGCTTCGCATGGCTCCGATCATTGTGTATTTACTGTTGCTTGACCAACCTGCCATTAATATACCCACCACTCCGAGTGAAGATATTGCCAAAATATAGAAAACACCTATATTGAAATCCAAAACCTGTATGCCTTTTGCAAATGGTAAAGCGGCAAACGTGCATATAGAACCGATTATCACAATGAACGAAGCAATGCGAAAAAGGAAATGGTCAGCCCTATTAATACGAATTAATTCTTTGAGAAGAATTTTAATCATATCCGCAGTACTTTGAAAAATACCCCAGATGCCTACTCTGTTAGGACCTATGCGACATTGGAAAAAAGCGCAGATCTTTCTTTCTGCGTAAATAAGAAATAATGCAAGCACAGCATAAGCAACAAGCAGTGCAAGTCCTATAAGAACAAACTCTATAAGCAATGCCCACGTGCCACCGAACAAATTTCTTAGAAATTCATCAATCCAAAGTGTTAAATCCTGTAAACTAATCATTTGTTGCATATTTTCTTATCTGTCGATACACGGGATTACATAGTCAAATGAAGCTCCCAACATTATCAAGTCGGCTATTTTATGTGTAGGAGCAACCTCTTTTAGTGCGCTGACAAGCGTCAAACAAGGTGAGCGAAATTTCACACGATAGGGCTTTGCGTCTCCTTTACTTGTTATGTGAACACAAAATTGTCCTCTGGCATTTTCCACTCTCTGGAAGTATTCTCCCGCAGGTAATTTCACAACTCCTTTAGGTTTGTTCAAAAATGCTCCTTCCGGTATGCGGTCAATCAACTGCTCTATGATCCTCAACGATTGCTCTATTTCGTCCAAACGTATCACGTAGCGGTCGAAAGTCAAACCATCGGCACGAATAACTTCTTCAAAATCAACTTTGTCATATACGGCATAAGGTTCAATCTTGCGAATGTCATTACGCCAGCCGGAAGCTCTACCGCCGGGACCGGTGGCACCGATAGAAATGGCTTTCTCCTTAGAAAGGTAACCTATTCCGTCCATACGTCCGCGTGCAATCGGATTACCTGTGAAAAATAAATGATGCTCTTTCATCATTTTGCGCATATATGGAATAAACTCCTTAACTCTTTTCACGAAATTCGGATGAATATCATTTGCCACTCCTCCGATGACACTGTAATTTGCCATCAATCTGCCTCCTGCGGTTTCCTCGAAAATATCCATTATCTTTTCTCTGTCGCGCATACCATAGATAAAAGCCGTAATAGAACCCATATCCATGCACATACTTCCCCAACCAAGTAAGTGGGAGGCGATACGGGTGAGTTCGTCGAAAATGGTACGAATATACACAGCCCGCTCCGGCACTTCCAAACCCAATGCCTTTTCGCAACACAGGCAAAAAGCATGTCGGTTGATAGTGCCCGAAAGATAATCCAAGCGGTCGGTGAGATGAAGTATTTGAGGATAAGTGTATCTTTCGCAAAGTTTTTCTACCCCCCTGTGAATATAGCCGAAATTAGGGTCAACACTTTTAACTACTTCTCCGTCGAGCGAAACTCTTAAATGCAAAACACCGTGCATAGCAGGATGTTGAGGACCGAAATTCACGATATATTCATCATGATCAAACAAAGAACGTGTAGTTTCAATCTCTTTACCCATGCTCATGGTTATTGACGGCACACGTTCCATGTCGACAAGAAATTCATTGCGATGCGGTATGGGATTTAACTCAGGATTTGCATCATAATCCTTACGCAACGGATAACCGTTCCAGTCGGAACGTAAGAAAATCCTGCGCATATCGGGATGATTGATAAACATAATGCCAAAGAAATCATATACCTCCCTTTCATAGAATTCCGCCGAATCCCAAAGGTCGCAAACAGAATAAAGTTCCGGATAATCGCTTTTTTCGGTTGAAGTTTTCAAAACGAGTAACGGAGCGGGATTAGTTGATTGTGAAAGATAGTAAATAACTCCCAACGTGTCGCCGTAGTCCATGCCAACCATCTCTAAAAGAAAATCATAACCATACTCACGTTTTAAATATGCAGCTGCGTCGTGGATATTTTCTTTAGCAAGAGTCAATTCATAACGACCGCCATTTTCAGTAGTCTCTGCATTATAAAGCTCAGCAATTTTTTCAATCGGTTCTTTCATCTATCTTATTCGGCTATTTCCGGTTGTCCCGGCAATTTGAAAAAGTTTTGTACCTTTATTTTACGTGATAACTGCATCATTCCGTAAAGAATTGCATCGGGGCGGGGCGGACAACCCGGTATGAAAACATCAACAGGTATAATTTCCTGCACACCTTTAACCACATGGTAGGAATTTTTAAAAGGTCCTCCGCTTATGGCGCAACTTCCGATAGCCATAACATATTTCGGTTCCGCCATTTGTTCATATAAACGTTTAAGCACCGGTGCCATTTTATGCACTATTGTACCGCAAACAAAAACAACATCTGCCTGTCGAGGGCTATTGCGGGTTACTTCCCAACCAAACCTTGCAAAGTCCGTGTGGGCAGCACCTACACACATAAACTCAATACCGCAACAACTTGTGGCAAAAGTCAGGGGCCAAACGGAGTTAGAACGTCCCCAATTCAAGAAATCGTTTATTTTGCCGACAAAAATATTAACTCCGTTTTTGCGAAGTTCGTCAACATATTCTTCGAGGTATTCATTGTCTTTGAAATCCTCATATTTCATATTGGGAATACGTATATCTTTTACTTCCATATTAAAGCTCCTTTTTTCCAAGCATAAGCCAAACCGAGTGCAAGAATAACCAAAAAGAATGCCACGCAAGCCAAACCTTGTGCACCGAGTTCCTTCATAATTGTTGCCCAAGGAAACAGTAACACCGTTTCAACATCGAAAACCAAATAGAGAATGGCAAAAAGATAGTAACCCACTTTGAATTGCATCCACGAACTGCCACGAGTAGGGATACCGGATTCGTAAGGCTGTCCTTTCAAATTATTCCAAGAACGAGGAGCAAGAAATCTCGCCATAATAAGTGCGGCACCTACTAAAAAGAGTGCTGTAATCAAAACAACCAGAAATAAAGCAGAATTAGTCATTGTAGTAACTTATTTTTCCAATATCTTGCAAAAGTAGCATATTTTTTTTCACGATGTTCCCCGATTTTATATAAATAAACAAAGGGAAGTGCTTAGTGCCACCTCCCTTTGTTCGTAGTATGGGTTATTTTATTATTGGTTTGAAGTAACTCTTTCAAGCCACCTTACCATTGACAACATAACTACCATTGAGATTATACAAACAATGGTAAATACAAGCCAGCATTTCCACAAATCCCAAGATTCATACATCATACCTCCGAGGAATAAAAGAATATTTCCGAGTGCGGTGGCTGTCAACCAAAGCCCCTGACATAAACCTTGCATATTTTTCGGTGCCACTTTTGAAACAAACGACAAGCCGAGAGGACTGATGAAAAGTTCTGCAACCGTTAGGAAGAAATATATGCCTATCAACACCCAAGGTGTCAGTTTCAAACCGAGTTGGGCACTTTCGGTGAGAGTCATATATTCGTTGTAGGACGGCAAACCTTGTATGTATGATATTATAGAAAGGAAAAGATAACCGGCACCGGCAATTGCCATACCGATAGCAATTTTCATAGGAGTTGACGGTTCTTTACCTTTTTTGCTTAATGAGCCGAAAATGAACATTACAAGCGGAGTTAGCAACACCACTAATAGGGGATTTATACACTGCCATATTTCCGGTGCAATTTTTTCGGTGATAACAAAGTCTCTTGCAAAATAAGAAAGCGACACACCGTTTTGATGAAACGAGAACCAAAAGAAAATAGCAACGCCAAGCACTGCAAACAATGCCATAATACGCTGTTTCAGATCTTTTGCCATTTTAGACTTTTCTTCGGCTGTGTAGGAAACTCCGCAATCTGCTGCTTTTTTGCCCGTCGGATTAGGGAAACCTTTTTTATTTACTGCGAAAATCACAAGTGAAATCAACATTGCTGCAACCGAAGCAATAAATGAATAATGAACACCGGTGTTGAAAACGTTGAGATAAGTTTCGCTGAAAGTGCCGAGATTTTCTACAACTCCACTGTGGGAAACTTGTGTTGCCAACTGTTCGAGATTTGCTAACTTGGTGGGATCCATTGCGGCAGCACCATTATCAAGATAAGCGTGGCAAAGTTCCGGAAGAGCGGAATTATATTCAAAACCATTCTTGGATAGCCACCAACTTCTCAATATCGGTGCCACGAAAGGAGCAATCAAACCGCCTATATTGATGAAAACATAGAAAATTTGGAAACCTGCATCTCTTCTTTTGGAGTATTTGGGATCGTCGTACATCTGACCGACGATAGCCTGCAAGTTACCTTTAAATAAACCGTTACCAAATGCAATTAGAAATAATGCAAAACATGTGAACGTAAGCAAATAGACAAAATTGCTTGATGTCGACATAATGGGGATAGAAAGGAGAGCATAACCTACTGCCATAACTACCAAACCCGTCATAATCGTACCTTTGTAGTTGGAACGTTTATCGG
Organism: Culturomica sp.; assembly: GCA_031262745.1. Lineage (GTDB taxonomy): Bacteria > Bacteroidota > Bacteroidia > Bacteroidales > Marinifilaceae > JAISHE01. The sequence continues at coordinate 14,421 of JAISHE010000075.1, forward strand.
CTATGATACCGCCCACAAGACTTAAAACGTAAATCCCTGCATAGAAAAATGAATAAATCAGTGATCCCGTTGCGGGTGCTAACCCGAATTTTGAAGACAAAAATAAAACGAGCACGGCATTCATAATGTAGTAACCGAAACGCTCGCCCATGTTACTCAGGGCAGCTGATAGCAGTCCCTTTGGATGATTTTTAAACATAATTCAATATTTATGTGATTATTAATTTCAGTTGAGGCAAATGTACACATTTTTCTATTATTTTTAACATCGAAATAAGAAGTATGGCAAATGTAATCCTAAAAAATTTGGCATGAAGAATAATGCTACATATCAAGATGTTGAAAATAAGCTAAGTAAAAGAGCGGAGAACGCTGAGAAACGTATGTCTGATTTTGTTAAAGAGTATGGAAATTTCCCTTTCTCGTATGAGTTCACCACAATAAAAGAAGTGCAGCGCATGCTTCCCATAGCAGACACCTTCTCACATAAAGGAACAAACGGACACGGTTTATTGATTGCAGGTTCAAATGAGATGCGAGGGGCTGCCATACTTGCCGCAAAAGCTGCCGTGCGCTCCGGAATAGGTTTGCTCTCCTGTTATGCGGACTACGACACCACAGCTTTGAATACCGATGTGCCGGAAGCACTAACGGTTCATGCTTCCGTTTTCCATCCTTCACATCATTTCGTCTCTTTCAATGATTTGGAAAAGTATAACGCCTTAGCAATTGGTCCCGGTTTGAGTACAAGTGCGGAAAAGAAAAAGTCTTTGAGGCGACTGTTGAAAGATTATAAGGGGAAAATTATATTAGACGCCGATGCTCTGAATATGATTTCCGAAGATGATTATTTGCTGAGTATGCTGCACAACAACTGTATTTTAACGCCACATGTTAAAGAATTTGAGAGATTGGCAGGAAAAAGCGTAAATGATTTTGAGAGATTAATTAATTTGACCAAATTTGCAGTTGATTATAAAGTGTATGTCGCTTTGAAAGGAGCTTATACAACCGTAGCAACGCCGGAAGGTAAATGCTACGTCAACACAAGCGGCAATGCAGGCATGGCGAAGGGCGGTATGGGCGATGTGCTCACAGGTGTGATGCTTGCTTTGGTTGCGAACGGTCTACAACTTTCGGATGCGGCACGCGTGGCGGTGTTTGCTCACGGACTTGCTGCCGATTTATTGGTTGAAGAAACAGGTGAACGAGGGCTTTGTGCCGGAATGGTGGCGGAAGGAATTTGTAAAGCATGGAAAATATTAGAAAATACTGCATTATGAAAAGATTTTTATTGATTATTTCACTTTGTGTTTTAACTTTTACACTAACTGCTCAAAAGAGAAAGGAGCCCTTGAATATTCCGATAACTCTTAATTACGCATTGCCTAAAGCGGGATTTATTGTAACCGTAGATTTGGAAAACACAAAGTATTTACCCGGTCCGTATGCGTTTTATGCCGAGAAAAAGTTAGGTATGAAACCCGATTACACGGAGATTACCAACGTTTGGAAGATTAAAAATATTGATATGACAGCCGTCGTTTTGCCGGATGATAAGGCGGTCTACAGCATTAATGCGGTGGGTGATTATTCTGCGATAAACTTGACACTGAGTCCGGACGGTTATCTTGCCGGTATAAGTGCTGCAAATGCTTCCGCATATAATCCGAACATTTCTCAGGACTACTTAAAGAAATCAATTGTGATTTCAAAAGATCCTTCTTCCGTGAAAAATGAGAAAATAGAAATCTACAAAATAGGTACATACAATACGTTGAAAGAAGTGCTTGATTCTAATTTCACGGAACAGGAAATCGACGGTGTGATGAAAAAAATATGGGATCCTATCATCCACTACGAGTTGAAAACGGAACAAGAAAACGTGAGCGAAGCAGTGAAAGCTATTTTCCGAATTAGGGCATCGCGCAACGAACTTCTGCTTTCGGATGATGATAAGTTGGACGGCAAAACGATTGACGTGCTTTTGAAAGAGTTTGACAAATTGGAAAAAGAATATCTGCAATTATTCTTAGGTAAGAAAGTTACCTATAAATACACCCGCTCATTTATTTGTGTACCGGAGAAGGGCGGAGAACTCACTCCTGTTTTCCGTTTCAGCGAATCGGAAGGTATCACGGAATCGAGAACTGCTACGCTCTACTGTGTGGTTGCAGAAAATGCGGTGGTGCAAGGTGAGGAATCTAACGATGTGGCAACAGTCGCCGAAGGCACGACCGTTGAAACGGCTCCCAAACTGTATTATCGCCTGCCGGCTGTGGCGGATGTGAAGTTGAAAAAAGCAAATGTCGACCTGATAAAAATTCACACTGTGGTGCCTCAGTTAGGTAAGTTGACGACATTCCCAATGGAAGTCATCAGTTCCGAAAAACTTTCGCTCATTTTCTATCCCGAATACGGTTCTTTAAAAAGCATAGGCAGATAATTAAATGGACAAAAAGAGCAGCGATAAGGGTTGGTTTGGTCGTTTCCTTATATGGAGGGTTAAAAACATTAAGGAAAGAGATTTCATCCTTGTGCTTGCTTTGTTAGTGGGATTGATTTCCGGATTTGCTGCCATTTTGTTGAAAACTATGGTGCATTTCACCCATAGTTTCATCACCGAGAGAATGCTTATAGACAGAGGTAATCTGTTGTTCTTTATTTTGCCGTTTTTCGGGATATTGCTCACGTGGCTACTGGTAAAATACTTTGTGAAAGACGACATCAGTCACGGCGTTACCAAAGTGCTCTACGCTATTTCACGTAATAACAGCATCATCAAGGCTCACAACAATTATTCGTCCATGCTTGCGAGTACGATTACCATCGGGTTCGGTGGTTCGGTGGGAACGGAAGCAACCATTGTGCTCACCGGTGCATCCATCGGTTCCAATTTGGCACGTTTTTTCAGGATGAACTATAAGGTGATGACATTGATGATCGGTTGCGGTGCGGCAGGTGCGATTGCAGGCATATTCAAAGCACCCATTGCGGGCATTGTGTTCACGTTGGAAGTGCTTATGCTTGATTTGACGATGTCGTCGCTGATACCTTTAATGATTTCTGCCATATCTTCCTATGTGTTGGTTTATTTCTTCATGGGCAACGGCATTATATTGAGTTATCCCGTGAAAGAAACCTTTATGTTGGCAAACGTACCTCATTATATGCTGCTTGGGATATTGTGCGGATTTATTTCGGTTTACTTTATTCGCATGAATATTCGTGTTGAACGAATTGTGAAAGGTTGGTTGCCGCCTTTGAAGCGTATAATATTCGGTGGTGCCCTGCTGGGCTTACTGATATACATTTTCCCGCCTCTCTACGGTGAAGGTTACGCATCATTACAAGATATGTTGATGGAGAATTTGGATAATCTTTTCAGGAACACCTACTTTTATGATCTCCACAATAATATATGGGTAGTTTTGCTTTATGTGGGAGGATTGCTGGTTGTGAAAGTCATTGCTTGTGCCTTGACCAACGGTAGCGGCGGAGTGGGCGGTGTGTTTGCGCCTGCTCTTTTCACGGGTGGCGTGGCGGGATTCTTTGTTGTTACGATAATTAACAACTTCGGAATAGGTGATATACCGGTTAGTCATTTTGTGTTGTCGGGCATGGCAGGCGTGATGTCGGGCGTGATGAATGCACCGCTCACGGCTATGTTTCTTATTGCCGAAATTACGGGTGGTTACACCATTCTTGTTCCTTTGATGATAACTTCCGTCATGGCTCACTTAACCGGTTCGAAAATGGAACCTTATTCTATTTATGCACGCCGTTTGGCGTTAAAGGGTGATTTGATGACTCACAACAAGGATAAAGCGGTGCTCACGTTGATGAAGTTGGATAAAGTGCTTGAAACGGATTTCAAAACCATTTCCATTGATGCCACGTTAGGTGATTTGGTGAAAAAGGTTGCCCGATCATCACGAAACACATTTCCCGTAATCAATGATAGCGGCAAACTTCTTGGAATTGTTGTGCTTGACGACATCCGTAAAATAATGTTTAATCAAGATTTATACGCTAACACATTTGTGCGTGATTACATGACCACGCCTCCCGCCGTTATTAGGTTTGATGAACCTATGGATTCGGTTATGAAAAAGTTTGAAGACACCGGCGCATGGATACTTCCCGTGATTCACAACGACACTTATGCGGGATTTGTTTCCAAAGCCAAGATCTTCAACACCTATCGTAAAGTTTTGCAAAATTTCTCGGACGAATAAAGATTGTACCCAAAATCCGGTATGGGTGTACGCCCGTACATTACCTATCGTAAAGTTTTGCAAAATTTCTCGGACGAATAAAGATTGTACCCAAAATCCGGTATGGGTGTACGCCCGTACATTACAGGCGTTGCGGATATTATTATAGTGTGCCGTGAAAAATATTCTAACATTATTTTGCAGATATTAAAGATTATTTTTTACATTTGCATCGCAATAGTTTCTTTGAAAAAACCATGGTTAATTTCGCCTCTTTTTTTCCCTTTTTCGGTCTCTTCCATTTTCATTTTTGATATGGTGTAATTGTTTAAAAATATTGCAGTTAGCTTCTTTTTGCAAACGACCCCATTTCATTGATTTTTGCCGTTTTTTGAGCCTAAATATACCATGTATTTCGTAATTTTTTAATTTGTGGCTGTATCTTATTGAGCACAAATATTTTAGCTAATAATGTGAGATTTAACACAAAGCCGTCTGTTTTTTTAAGCGGCGACACTGTAGTAATCTCATTCTCACTGTCTTGGGATCATTCATGGCGAGATGACTTTAATTGGGACGCAATTTGGGTTTTTGGGAAGTATACAGTGGGTATGGAAGACACTTGGCACCACTTAAAGCTCTTACCGTCAGGACATTCTGCTCCTTCGGGCTTCACTTATGACGTGGGAAACATAGATGCTTCGCATGCGGGCGGAATTTTTCTTATGCTTTCCGAAAAAGGAGGGATGAATGTTAATAATCAAAGATTTACGATAAAAACACTACGTTCAAATATTGGTGGAATTACCGATGCGGATATTGCAAACAATGACGTTTTCCTTTCTCTTGCTGCAATGGAGATGGTGTATATTCCTTATGGCGGCTATTATTTGGGCGACGGTGCAACGGCTAATCGTCTCGGTAACAATGTGGGCGAACCCATAGCAGTTACAGGCGAAGATGCTTTCACGGTTTATTCGATTGAAAACGGTGCCCCCACCACTTATAAAAGCCTGTCTGCTAATTTCCCAAAAGGTTACAAAGGGTTCTACTGTATGAAATATGAAGTAAGTCAGGAACAGTACGTAAGTTTCCTCAATAATTTGACAAGAACACAGCAAAAAGAACGTATCGGAAATAATCTTGACGAACTGAAAGTAGGTGAGTACGTTTTCGGCGATAAATCTCGTCCGAATTATAGAAACGGTATTTGCGTGCTTGCGAATTCTTCGGATGCTCCGGCAGTGTTCGGTTGCAATCTCAATCCTGCGGAACCTTATTTTGGAGAGGATGACGGTAGCGGAATAGCTTGCAATTATCTCACGCCCGCCGATATGTTGGCTTATTGCGATTGGACATGTTTGCGCCCGATGAGTGAGTTGGAGTTTGAAAAGGCTTGTCGTATGCCTTATCCTCAGCCGGCGGTGGCAGGAGAGTTTGTCTGGAACTCAGCAAGCGGCGTGAACGGTTTGGATACAAAGAGTGGACTTTTAAACGCCGGCAAGGTCAGTGAGAAACCTTCTTCCCTTATAACGAATGTGAATTATGATAATCCTGATTTCGGACCTGTCCGCAGTGCGAGTTTCGGCACTTCTAATTCTACACAGACACAGGCAGGGGCAACGTTTTGGGGTTTGATGGAAATGAGCGGAAATGTGGCAGAGCTTTGCTATTCCGTAGATGCCGGCAG
>JAISHE010000034.1 GCA_031262745.1 Culturomica sp.
CCTACGACTGTTCCGAATGTAACAGTGATTGACCGCAACACTATTCGCTGTATCACAATCTCTTTTCGAGATTCCGTCAGCGAAAGTCGGGCAAAACCCGCCGGCGTGCAGGGGGCAGTCGTTAAGTGGATTGTTAGCGATACGCCTCCCACCGGCATTGATGTTTTCACAAACTCTTTGCTGGACACAAGGTCGCCTATAACGTTGGAATTCACCGACCAACAGCGTGGCAAAACCGTTTACTTTGCACTTGCTTGGCAAAACACCAAAGGCGAGATGGGACATTTCGGGGAGATACAAAGCAGTATTGTGCCGTAACATCTCCGTAACGTAATTCCCAACTCAAAATCTGTCGCCATTGCTTGGTAAAACCGACGCCAAGAAGTGGCGACAGTAATTTATGCTTATTCCTTAATGAATCTATCGATCCGGAAAAAAGAGGTGGTTATGCCATAAGCATAAAAGCAATAAGTTAAAAACTCAGTCAAGGACTATAGATATTTGCTGAAAATTTCTTTAAAGGCTTCTCCTTTGGTTAGTTTGCCGTCTTGCACGCATACATTCGTTGCCTTTCCGCGAGTGCAGAGCAAGTTATCAGGCAAACGATAGATGTCTTGATAAAACACTAAGCGAACTCCTTCCTGCTTTATGTTTATACGCACAGCGAAAGTGTCGCCGCTCGTAAGCGAGTGAAGATATTCGATTTCTATGCGACGTATGACGGCATCAAGTCCTTGCTTGTGAAGTTCGGCAAAATTGCCTCCCATTTTGGTAAGAAATTCGTGGCGAGCATGCTCCATGTAGTGTAAATAATTTGCGTTATTCACAATCCCCTGCAAATCGCACTCGTAATCACGCACTTTCATCTCCAACTCAAAGATATACTCTTTCATACCGTCTTTCTTTACCTTATCACTGTGAAATAACCCGAAGTCTTACCGTTTTGATTCCACACGTCGCCATCGAAGAACACGGCAGTTACTTTCCAAACGTATGTACCTGCCGGCACAACCGTACCTCCGAATGTTCCGTCCCAAGCTTCCGTCGGAGAACCGTTTTCCAATAAAACGGATGACCACAAACAAGTGCCTCCCCATTTGTCATAAACCTCTATTTTGTAGGAATCCAAACCTATACCCTTCGGCTGGAATAATGCCATACCCGGATCGGACATAAGTGGAGCCATAGCCGTAGGAATATACAAACTTTTGATTTTATCGATTGTTATCAATTGCTGCGTTGTGTCGACACAACCATATTCGGAAAGCACGGCAAGTTCCACCCAATAGTCTCCGTTATTTTTGAACTGATGAGCAGGATTTTTCTCGATGCTTGTTGTTTCATCTCCAAAATTCCAATTGTTATAAAGGACATCGCCCCAAGTTACCGGAGAAACAAAAGAGTTGTTTGTGAAACGCACTCCTCCGTTTTCAATCTGAGGTAAAACACTTCCTTCGGGATAGCCTTCGGCAACGGTGAAATCTTTTTCCCAAGTGAAAGCGGCTTCCGGCAAAGGATAAACGGGTACGGTACTTTGTATGCTATCCACACAACCATCGGCATTTTCCGCCCTAAGTTTCACAATATATTCGCCGGCATCGGCAAATGTGTAATCAAATGCCGGATTTTGTACATCTTCTCCGTTTATATTCCAATTAAAAGAAGTTGCATTATTCGTTACGGCATTGAAATGAACCTCAGCATCTTCACAAATTTCGGAAGGTTCGTTCTCAAATGCAACCGTAACCATTGTGGATGAAACCAACTTATGTACGGCATCACGGTAGCAACCGTTATTGGCTGTTGCCAAGAGCAATATTTCAATTTCCCCGTAGTAGTTTTGCAAAGACACACTTTCCGGATTTTCAAGCATGCTGAAACGATTGCCGTTATTAAACCATTCAAAGTATACATTTTCCCTGTCTACGGTTGTATTCGTGAAATTAAGCGTGATATTTCCGTCAACAGTACAATATAAATCACCGTCAACCGTAAAACTCGGTTCCGGATTGAAAAGAGATACAACTTCCATTGAGTCCGTGCTGACGCATCCGTTATGATTTATCTTCAAACGAATGTTGTAGGTGCCGTCTTCTTCGTATGTAACGGTATCTATTTGGTTGATACTTGTGGCTCCGTTACCGAAATCCCACTCGAAAATCCCACCGGTTTTGTTCCAGTCATAACCGTCTACAACCAGAGTGAACGGCGTACATCCTATTGTTTTCGGTAGCGGCAGAATACTTGCATCCGGACTCAATTCAACGTCAATCTCTTTCACAATTCTATCGCTGCTGCAACCGCCGGTGTTTGTGGAAAGTACTATAGTGTGGCGACCTGCCGCATAAGTATTGGTAAACTCTTTTTCGTTGTTATCCATTACTTTCCCGTCTAAAACCCAAACGTAATTGGAAATCGTTGTTCCTTCGGCAAACGTGGCTTCAAGCGTTACAGGCGTATTTGAACAATATATACCATCCTGCATCTTCATGTCGACGGTGTTGTTGCCGTTCACAACCACTTGCACCGAATCGACTAAGGTATTACACTTATCTTCAACTTCAAAACGAACCATGTAGGTACCCGGATTTGAGAAAGTATGCTCAACAACCGTGTCTTTTTGCAGAACGCTTTGTGAAACTCCGGATTCAAAGTACCATGTGGCACGATAGCCTACATTTGAAATACCCGTTGTTTTGTCAAGAAAACCTATCGGCATGTCAAAGCAACGATTACGATAAATAGAACTGTCGCTCAATTGCGGATTCGGTTCAATATCGCTCGGTAACACCGTCATGACGGTTTTTGCCGTTTGCACATCACAAAGATTTTTAATCGTCATTTCAATATCATATTGAACCGTCGTTTCCAACTCATTTGTGTATTTGTGTGGTATCATTTCGATTTTCTCCATAAATACATTTGATGTGCCGTCGCCCCAGTCAATAAATATACTGTCGGCATCCCCAAGACTTGTATTCTTCAAGAACTTGCGCAATTGTCCGCATTCATTCGATTGTGATATTGTTTCCAAACCTATTTCAAGCAATGACACCAAATTCAAATCAACCGAATAGTCATAACTTCCGGCAGCATTTGAAAGTGTTAACACAACTTTAAACGGGTTATCTTGATAATCACGTGTATAATAGACGGGGTTCTGATTTGTAACATTCGGTTGCCATATCAAGTAAACACTGTCTGTTGCGGGATTTGTCAAAGGTCCTCCGATATCCCAACGTACATCGTGATGTCCGTAAAGTGAAGGCGAATTGTTGATTAAAGAAGTTATTTCACCTACGCACGAATCAAAAGCAACAGTGAATTGCGGTTGCGGCACAGCCACCACCTCCAAAACACTATGGGCAGTATCCAAACAACCATACTCCGTTTCCACAATCAAATCTACTTTATGGTCTTCCACCGTATTGAAGCTCTGATAAATGTAAGGAGACACATTTGGTCGCTGCATATTCAAGTCGTCAACAAACCAATTAAATACCTTCACACTATCAACGGACTGAGTTGTATTAGTAAAAGTTGCAGGAGTGTTGACCGCAACCTGAGGAGTATTCTTATACATCGGATATGTGAAACTTGCTTCCGGCTTAGCATGAGCATAAATTTCCAAAGTGTCGCCACGTGAGCAACCGTTATCATAGTTAGACATCAAAGTAACCGTATATTCACCGGTATCACTATATGTATACGCCTGCTTAGGATTTACATCCGTAAAAGCGGTTCCGTCGCCGAAATCCCAATCATATCGGGCTGCACCCGTTATGCGGGTTTCAAAATTAATAGCTTGTTGTTCGCAATGAACGGATGAAGCGGTGAGGTCGGGTTTTGGAGCAGAATAAACATGAATGAAATAATCGCTTCTCGTAGTTTCGGCAGCACATTTGCCTAATCCTGCAGCAAGCACAGACAGATTAACCTCACCGTCGTATGTTTCGCTCGGAACGAAACCGTTAAGCGTGTCAAGCGTGCCGGCTCCTATCGGAAGCACTTCATATTGTATAATTCCGGCTCCCGCAATGTCCAATTCCTTCAAAGTGTCTCCCCAACAAACTTCTTCTCCGGGGAACCAAGTGATTTCCGGCATAGGAGTGAGCACCACATTGAAAGTGTCTGTTGTTATCACTCCGGTTGCCACACAAGGGATAGAAGAATAAATCTTAGGAGCCAATCGAGCACCGCCGTCAACGGAATCTTGCTCCGTTCTTACGAATGTGAAAGAATTTGTGCCGGAAGTGGTTGCTATTTTTGTACCCACACCGGTTACCAAATCCAACTTCATCCATTCTATACTGTCAATGCTTGCCGCATCTTGATTTAATACTGTAACTGCAAAGTCTATACTTCTGACGGTGCTACAAACAGTGGTGTCGGCAAAGTCTATTTCCGGCAGCCGAATGATTTTCACATTTTGGGCAGTTATTGTTTCCACAGGACAGGAGAACGGAGGTTGCACCTCTAAGGTTATTGTTGCAGGAGTTGTGCCGGTGAAAGTGTAAGATGGAGTTAATGTTTCTTCATTAGTCAGCGTAAGTCCCGTTGATGTCCAATCATGGCTCACGGTCATCGGATTTAATTCCAAATTTCTAACTGTACCCTGACCGTTTTCACAAATCGAATCCGCAACAAACGGTGTTGCAATCATAGATGGCAATCGATAAACCAAAAGAGTGTCAATAACCGGATTATCACTCCAACATCTTTGCACATTCAAAAAAAGCAGCAAGGTGTCTGTTTCGCCTGCACCTTTATAAAAAGGTATGGAATCAGTATCGCTCATCCGATAATCACCTATAAACAGTGAATCGGAGTAAACGCTCGGAGAAACCGTAAAAATATCAGACCAATCTTTGCGCACGTAACAACTATCATCTAAACAGATGGTGTCGGTGTGAGTGAGTTGATAATTTCTTTCCCACACTATTTGCGGCAAATGTTCAAATATTACGGTAACCGTATCCATTGAGATTGGTTGTCCACCACAAATACCGGCGGGAAAAACATCAGCTATCAACTTAACATAACCCGCAGCAGAATCTTGTGCAGTTCTTACGAATGGGAAAGTATCCATTCCGGAAGTGGTACCTATCTTAGTTTTTGTACCGGTACCCACATCAAACTTCTTCCACTCAATGCTGTCAATGCCGGCAGGTTCAATATCCCAATTAGCGATGTTAACGTCAATGTTAACAGTGTCTATATAATCACACACGGACACGGTGTCGGCAAGCTCCAAATCAGGTAATTGTATAATTGTAAAGTATTCCCTTGTAGACTTTTCTACGCGACAGGATAATGGCGGTTGAACCTCTAATTGAATATTTCCGTAATTTCCAGCCGAAGTGTAAGACGGGGTCAAGGTTGTTGTATCACTCAAAATAAGTCCCGTAGCTACCCATTTGTAACTTACTGCCATCGGATTTAATTCCAAACCATCAACAGTACCCACTGAATTTTCACAAATAGTCTCTACCTCAAACATTGTTGTAATCATAGACGGCAATCGATACACAAAGATTGTGTCTAAGATTGCTTCGTTCCAGCATCCTGCAAGATTTATGGAAATCAACATCGTATCTATTTCTCCCTCGTCTTTATTAAAAGGTATGGAGTCTACGGCAGCCGTAAGAGGAGTTCCGTTAATCAATAGAGAGTCAATATACGATGCAGGACTTAATGTGAAAAGCGATGACCAGTTGCTACGAACATAATAACCGTCGTCTTTACAAATGGTATCTGTTTTCGTGCTGCCTGAGGGGAAGGTGATTGTAGGTAGCGGAACAACGTCTACTTCCAAAGTAGCATTATAAGAGCTTCTACTTGCAGGAGTGCCGTCATACTGCGTAAATTCTTTACTCGTAGTTAATTTAATTTTCTGATTACCGTATTCTGTGCCGGAAACTATAAAAAACGTAGTATCGCTATCAAAATGTCCGGGGCAAGTATCACAAAGCAATTCCCATTTAAGAACAGTGTAATCATCCTCACCTGAAATAGAATCTACTTCCGACAATCTAACAGAATCGCTTCCGCAAAATTTTAGGTAAGACGGATCTCTAAAGAAAGGACGTGCATTCACGGGATAAACAACCGACACGGGCTGCGAAGTGTCGGGCAAACAGCCGTAGTTGCCGTAAGCTAAAATACGAGCGGTGCCTTCTACGTTTATTGGTTTACCTAATGATATACCATTAAGTCTCACATTTAACGAGTCGGAAGCCACTGGATAAGTCATGTTTGACAAATTATAAAACACAGCATGTCTGACATTATTAAGTTGTAAATCTTGTATTTGCCGAATATCAACAGTGCCACCGGCGGTCAACAACGGGAGTGAAACACTTGAAAGGTCTATTTCCGGTGCACTGTTTACTTTAAGGTATATGGTATCGAATACCTCGCTATCGCCTGAATTATACCGACCTTTGACACGTATCCTCACCGTATCGCCACCAACTAAGTCTTTACCGGCGGTGAACTTAGCTTTCGCCGTTGAATCGGGAGTTATCGTTCCCCAATCTTTGGATGCGGCATCTAAGATTTCCCACCTCAATGTGGTGTCGGCGATGAACCATCCTCTTGCTCTACCGTCGCCCCAGAGAGCATAGTCGGCAGTATTGGAACATATAGTGTCCGTGAAACCATACACTCTCGGAATGAGCAAATAGAGCACAAATTGAGCTTTCACCGTGTCGCCGCAGGGAGATAAACCCGTTACCTCAAAAATCAATGAATCCTTATCCGTATCCTTATCGGCATTGTAAGTAACACCACCAAATAAACTACTATCCGCTTGAGTTAATGCACTCGCACCGTTGATCACTTTCCATGAATAGCCTTTCTTTTGGTCTATATTCAAAGTATCATAACGAAGACCTTTGCTTCTATAGGTATCAAAACTGTAAGATGTTGAAACACCCATATTAATGGTATCTCTATCATTAAACTCTATCTTTGATTTCTTCACATTTAACGTTAAAGTATCATCAATGCTACAATTCCAAAATTTCTGATTTATTTTGGTGTCGCTCATCTCGTATACGCCGTAGAAATGTGCGAAAGAGTAATTATAAGTAATAGGCGTACCATTATTTCTCTTACCGGTTTCATACAGCGTGAGCGATGAACCCAAATCGTCTTTATAAAAACCTTTCAATACAAGTCCGGGAACGGCTTCATCGTTTGTTGTGTCCACATAATTCATCGGTCTAAACTCTTTTGTATCCACCACACAAAAATCCAAACTACTATCGGAAGTTGTAAACTTCAACAACGGAGCCTCTCTCTTGACAAATAGAAAAGTGTCTTGAACATAACATTCTCCTGTTCTCACCACTTTGGCATATAAAGTATCTCTTGTTGCAAGCACTTCAATGCTCGGCACAGTGTCATCAAATGTTGTACTTTTCCAACCGGAAGCAAGCGTCCAATCAACATAACCGAAAGCCGCAGTGTCAACCAACAACTTCAACTCCAATGAATCCGTACCGCAATACAAAACACTGTCGGGAATACCTTTAAAAACAGGAGGATGCGCCAAACTCAATGTATCCGTAATTTCCTGATAACAAGAAGGTGCATCTGTGTTTACAATCTTAAATCTCTCTGCCGAAAAATGTAACGGATAACTTTTGTTGTATACATAGTTAAACTTGACATTTTCATTAAAATAATGATATAACGTAACAAGATTTTGCGGATTTCCATTCATGTTCACAGGGATACTTGTCTTTATGGAGTCCGTATGATTTTCCGGTAACGTACCTTCAAAGATATAATTGTAATCAAAACTATAGCACAATGTATCGCTCTCCGGAACAGCATTTCTTGCCAAAACCACATCGGGTTGAGTGCGAGTGTAGAAAGTTACGGTCTGAGTGTTAGTAGTCCAACCGCAACGGTTGCGGAAATCCATAGTTATAGTGCTTTCCGTGTTTCCCACGCTATCGAAGACGAATTTATAACCGGAAGTAAGATCTTCTCTTATGAAAGTGGTGTCAAAACTACCTTTGGTCAACCTAAAACGTGAAGAATCTATCGGCATATAATTGGAGTCTACCGCACTTTTAAAGTTAGGGAAAGTGTATGTGAACTCACCGCAATGATCCAGATATGTGCCTCCGCTATTCAGTGTCATATTGCAAGAATCGGCAAGATAAGTCAACAAAGTATCCGCTACGGAAATCTCCGGAAGTCCCCCCACATTAAAACTGAACGATTTGTAGACACTATCACAGGTTTCAATACTTCTCCACATTGTAACCAATAAGTTACCGGGCTTAGTAAACACCAACTTATATACAATCGAATCGGTTTTCATTGGCGGCAATTCAGATAGAGCTTCCGGATCATACTCGTATTTCTTACCATCGGAAGCATAAACCGTATCCGAAACAATCCGATACCAATCTTCCAACATACCTCCGTTCACACTATCATTTGCAGTGAAAGAAAACCGGGGCCAAGCATCATATTGTGAACGAGGATTTTTATCGACAAACACTATCGTGTCGCTATTGTTTTCACAAATATCCGGAGGAGTTCTGCAAACAAGAGAATCGGCGATATTTCCGAAAACGTGGAAATAACGTTTTTCCGGTCGTCCTTTAACGGAATCGGTGTGCAAAATGCTATGAATAGAGTCGGGTTCATTACATTGGTTAAATGCTTCAATCTCAATTTTATAAAAACCGGGCTTTTTTAATTTCATCTCCATAGTATCCACATACTCATTCACATTCAAATAATCATTCACACGCTCCCAACTGTCCGTATCAGCAGTGTCGGCAGTGTAATAATAATCCACTGTTATACCTCTTCTCAAAGGAATGGGACCATAAATCGGAATTGTGGGTCTCGGAGTCTGATAAAGCAAAAATGTTTCCGGAGTGAAATGAATAACAGTATCCGGAGCAGAACCAGCGCAAAGCGTGAAACCTTCCACCGCCTGACCGATCGGAACAGAATCATTAAACTTAAATATATTAAGAAGATTAGGACGCTCAAATAAACGGAAAGTTTTATTATCGTTATTTACAATATCGTCTTCATCTAAGTTATGATTACTCATCGTCAATGCAAGATTAAAATCCTTTGTCCCACCCGGCGTTTTTATATAAACCCTACAAGTATCGTAACGGTCATTCCATAGGGTGTCGGGAAGAGAATAAAAATCCGGAGGTAAAGCGGCGGTGGAAGTTAATCTAACTCCAAGTGTTGTGCCGGGGGGATTATCTTCACTCGTAATAACAACTACAAATTCCATAGAGTCAATAGAAGGATCTATACATAAATCCTCAAAAGGCTCCACTATCTTAAATTCGACATCAAGATTTTTATTAAACACTCTCTTATTGTAAACAGTGTCGGGAGAATCATCATCATTATTACCGGTTACATATAGTTTAATACTAATTGTAAACAAACCTTCGTTGTACGTATGTGGGAATGTTTGCTTTGTCGTTACATTCTTTAAAGTATCAGGCGTACTACCATCGCCCCAATCCAAAACGGCTCTGTCATACATACCACCACCGGGGTGCTCCTGTTGCTCGGGAGTCATAGCCGGAAATGTAAGATTCAACGCAAAATTCGGACGTATTATAGGAAAAAAACTTTTGTTCAGGTACCACATACTGTCATTAGCCCAAGTTACTGTTGTATTATCGGGTGATACAGGTTGGTGGTTGTTGCGCTGGGCGTTTACAAAAAAAGGAATAACCAGAAATACCGGCAATATAATGAAACGAAATAAACTTCTCATCTGAATACTGTTAACAATATTAATCTCACAAACTTATGGAAAAAAATCGACTTTTAAATTAAAATTCACATAATTTAGAATATCTTTGTGGAGATTTATGTATTCAGGAAAGGCAACTGAGATTTTGAAAAGAACCGTATATACACTTTGGTTTTTGCTTGTAGGTCTGACTGTCAGCGCACAAGACTACAATTTTTCTCAATTTTGGGAAAACAGGACATATTATAATCCTGCTTTTGTAGGTATCAGAGAAGGTGAACTAAACACGCATTTGGACTATCGAAGATTGTTTCCCAAATTGGACGGCGATTTCTCTACCATAAAATTCTCTATGGATATGAAGACCTATAATAATTATGGGTTCGGATTTAATTTTATTTCAAGCGACGAAGGAGGCGGATTTATCAAAGCCAATCAAGTGGGACTTTCCTATTCATGGCGCGGAACTCTCGTGGAAGAGCGCGGAAGTTGGTTTCAACTCGGAGTGAAAGCAAGTTTCAATAACGAGAGCCTCAACACCGATAAATTTATCTTCTCTTCTCAGCTCGATCCTATCTACGGCAATATCTTCTCACGTCCCGATTTGGAAGGAATGAAAAAGAAACAAAACTATTTGGACTTCTCTGCCGGAGCGGTTTTTGCCTTGCCTTTCAGATTGTATAGAGAAAATATGATGCAAAACTATATAGGTATTGCATTCCACCATTTCACTCGCCCAAAAAACAATTTCCTCGAAGATGATGTGAAAGTGCCGATGCGTTTCACACTGCAATGGCACGGAGGATTTGAAACGGAACTTTACAGTTTGGACAGAAAGAGCAGATTTCAGGTCAGACCGGGGATACTTTTTGAAAATCAGGGGGAAAAGATGTTTAGTGCAAGTTCTTTTAACAACTTTTCAATCGGAGCGGATATAGTTTCAAGTCCGGTCATGGCAGGTATATGGTATAGTTCTCAGTTGCTGAATAAATCCGATCAAAACTATTCTTCAATGATCTTTAAACTCGGCATCAAGTTTGATTCCGACAAAAAGCATCTACAATACCGCATAACTTATTCCTACGACATGTCGCTCGGTAATCTCGTGAAAACCACAGAAGGTTCTCATGAAATCGGTCTCACCGTAGTCTACCGCTTCAATGCCCGCTACAACTATAATATATTTTCTTTCTAACTTCATAGAATGAGGTTGCTATTTTAAGTCTTTTATTATAAATTTGCGCTTCATTTAATAATCGTATAAACATCAATACTATGGGTAGAGCGTTTGAATACCGTAAGGCAAGGAAGTTGAAAAGATGGGGCAACATGGCTCGCACTTTCACTAAAATAGGTAAGGAAATTGATATTGCAGTGAAAGCCGGAGGTCCCGACCCAAGTACCAACACCCGCCTTCGTATCTTAGTGCAAAATGCTAAGGCAGCCAACATGCCTAAGGAAAATGTTGAAAGAGCTATAAAGAGAGCTGTTTCAAAAGACACTTCCGACTATAAAGAAATAGTTTATGAAGGATATGCACCACACGGTGTTGCTATTGTTGTGGAAACAGCCACAGATAATAACACTCGCACGGTTGCGAATGTGCGCCATGCGTTTACAAAGTATGGCGGTTCGCTCGGAACAAGCGGTTCTCTTGATTTCCTTTTCGACAGAAAATGTATTTTCAAAATCACAAAGCCGGCAGGTTTCGACATAGAAGAATTTGAATTGGAAATGATTGATTACGGTGCCGACGAAATATTTGAGGAAGAAGACGGACAAATAGTTATTTATGGTGCCTTTGAGTCTTTCGGAGCTATCCAGAAACATTTGGAAGAAAAAGGTTACGAATTGGTGAGCGGTGAGTTTGAACGTATTCCCACCGACACTAAGGAATTAACTCCCGAACAACGTGCCGACGTAGACAAAATATTGGAAAAATTGGAAGAAGACGATGACGTTACCAATGTTTACCATAATATAAAGGAGTAATTTCTCCCGCTGTTTATCTTTTACTTTATAATTATTTTTCTATCTTTGCGCAGTTTTTGAATGACTTCGTAGCTCAGTTGGTAGAGCAACAGACTCTTAATCTGTGGGTCGTGGGTTCGACCCCCACCGGGGTCACAAAACTTGAAACCGCTTATTGCTAAACGCTCTAAGCGGTTTTCTTATGAACACCGGATGTGTTATAAAAAAGAGACTGCCTCATTTGTTTTGAGACAGTCTCCCTGTCGATAATTTTATTTTATAAACATCCGTTCTCCTTACCAAACAGAAACTCTGTCTGCTTTCGGAAGGTACATCGGATCGGATTCGGTTACATTGAATGCTTCATACCACGCATCAATGTGGGGGAGTGCACCGTCAACACGCCATTTACCAAGAGAGTGCGGATCGGTGCGAGTGAGACGAAGAATTTCTTCCGGACGAATATTGCTCGCCCAAACGGCTGAATATGCAAGGAAGAAACGTTGTTCGGGAGTGAAACCGAGTTCTTCTTTTAAAGGCTTTACAGCAGTTGCATTCTTGAAAGCCTGATAAGACACTTGCAAACCTCCGTGGTCTGCAATGTTTTCACCAAGAGTAAGACTTCCGTTGGCATGCACGCCGGGTGCCACTTCTATTTTGTCGAAATAGTCCACCATTACTTTTGTAAGAGCTTCAAAATTTTTGGCATCGTCGGCAGTCCACCAATCTTTCAGGTTTCCGTCTTTATCATATTGTCTGCCTTGATCGTCGAAACCATGTGTCATTTCATGACCGATTACAACGCCGATTGCACCGTAGTTGAACGCATCGTCGGCATCCATATCAAAGAAAGGATATTGAAGAATACCTGCGGGGAAGCAAATCTCGTTTGTCGTAGGATTATAGTAAGCATTCACCGTTTGAGGCGTCATAAACCATTCGTCGCGGTCAACCGGTTTGCCGGCTTTTTCTATCATCAGGTTAAATTCAAATTCCGATACGCGACAAATGTTTGCCCAATAAGAATCGTTCTTAATTTCTACCTTAGAATAATCTTTCCATTTATCGGGATAACCGATTTTCACATGAAATACGTTAAGCTTTTCAATTGCCTTAGCTTTCGTTTCTTCACTCATCCATGTTTGTGCTTTTATACGTTCACCGAGAGCGGTTTGCAAGTTCTTAACAAGAGTAACCATACGTTCTTTGGCGGCAGGAGGAAAGTATTTTTGTACGTACATTTGACCTACGGCTTCACCAAGTGAACCGTTCAAAGTGCTAACCGCACGTTTCCAACGAGGTTGCAATTCTTTTCTGCCGCTCATTGTTTTTCCGTAGAAGTCGAAGTTTTGATTTGTTAAATCATCACTCAAAAATCCGGCAGCATAGTCAATAAGATTCCACTGTAAATAAGCCACCTGATCGGCAACCGGCAAAGTATTAATTAATTCCACAGCTTTTTTCAGAGCATCCGGTTGTCCCACTATCACTTCCGTAACATTCTTCAAACCAACGGTTGAAAAATAAACAGCCCACTTAAACGAAGGATATTCTTTTTGTAAATCTGCCATAGTGCGTTTGTTGTAATTGCTTTGAGGGTCGCGCAATTCAACGCGTGAACGGGAAGCCTTGGCAAGAGCGGTTTCAATCTTCATCACCGCATCTCTTGCTTTTGCAGCATCCGATTCGCTAAATCCTGCGAGCACAAACATTTTAGCCACGTGTTCAACGTATGCGTTACGTATTTTCTTTGTGTTGTCGTCATCTTCAAGATAGTAAGAACGTTCACCCATTGCTATGCCACCCTGATAAGTTTGCACGGCGTTCATTGTACTGTTCTTTTCGTCGGCACCCACATATACGGAGAAATAAGGAGATATGCCTATCTTGTTTAATTCGCCCATAACCTTATAGATTTCCGACTTGTCTTTAATTCCGGCTAACTTTGCAAGTTCTCCTTTAATCGGAGCTACGCCGTCGGCATTCAACTTCACGCTATCCATCACGATGTTGTAAAGTTCGCCCACTTTCTGTGCGATACTTCCGGCAGGGTGTGTTTCCGCTGCTAATTCGGAAATCAAGCCTTGTAATCTTGTGCGGGTTGATTCTGCCAGAAAATCAAACGAACCGAAGCGTGAATACTCATCCGTCAAGGGATTTGCTGCCATCCATCCGCCGCAAGCATATTGATAAAAGTCAGTGCCCAGAAGGGCTGTTGTGTCCAAGTTCGCAAGCTTAATGCCCGGAGTTGGTTCTGCGTTCTTTGAAGAGTTGCATCCTATTGAAGCCATACAAAGTGCAATAATTGGTAAATAATAAAGTTTCATATTAAATCTGTTTTATTTTAATTTTTTTTAATCCTGTATTTTCTATTTCATACGTTCAATGTCAACGTTGTTAATCACAAAATTCTTCACATATTCCGAATGAAAATCCGGTTTCTAATAAACCTGCAAGCAAAGGTAAACATTCGTTTTAAAATTCAAATCTTTTTCCCGAAAGTAATAAAACCTGTCTGATAAAAAAACTGCATCCAAAATACGAATGCAGTTTCTTTTCAATACAATAAACTAAAAAACTAAACTTATGATTTTAATATGCAATATAATTGCCGAGAGAACCGATTGTTATGCCTACAGTGTAAATAAATGCCGATAACCACAGGAAGAAAATAATCATACCCGGACGCCATTTGGGTGATTTAAAACCGAACAATAGTTTCATACCTACATAAAGAATTGCTACAAAAGGTAAGAATAAACTCATGTAGAATGTCGTTTTGTAAACCCAACTCATTGTCCATACATCGGCAACAAAATTGCTGTTCAAAAAGGAAATACAGTAAAATATCTCTTTGCCCATTACGAAATCAATGACAAAAACAATTAATCCCGTAACTCCAACTATACAAGAGATTATTCCTAACAACAACAGTAATACACGCCCGATACTGTAAAGAATATTATCAAAAACTCTACTTTCGCCTCCGTTTATACTCCTTTCCACCTGTCTTTGCACTGTCTTTAAATTGGTGGCTTCACCGTTCATGGCATATTTCTGCTCCAAAGTGCGGGCTGCCGGTACGATAATCCACATAATAAAGTAACCAAGAAATAACCAAGGAAATAAATTTTCAGATACCGATAAGCTCAAAATAATTAATCCTATGTATATCAAACGCACCCAAACGGTGTCGGTTTTAAAATAACTTGCTATGCCGGCAAGAACACCTCCGAGCATTTTATTGTTGATATTCCTGTATAAACGCCTCGGTATTTTATTATTATTATCTTGTTGTGATATAGTGGAATCGTCATCAATATCTTGCGGCATTCCCAAGATACCTATAATTTCTCTTATCGTTGAGATTGCAACAACACTTTCGGCAACCGTGCGTTCCATGATTAAATCGGCTATACGCTCTTCTATTCCGTCAACAATCTCTGCTCCGCTTTCATTACTAATATAATGAGCCGTAAGTTGTTTCAGATAATTGTTCAACATCACGTAAGCATCTTCTTCAAGAACAAATGCTACATTACCTATGCTAACTTTTACTACTTTTTTCATTGCGTTTGTGTTTTATCTGTTTTTATTAATTCTATCGTATCAATAACTTCTTGCCATGCCGTGCTCATATCAGCTAATACGTTACGACCTTTTTCAGTGATCTTATAGTACTTGCGAGGCGGTCCCTGAGTGGATTCTTCCCAACGATATTCCAATAGTCCCTGATTTTTCTGCCTGATAAGCAACGGATAAAGCGTTCCTTCCACAACTATCATATTTGCCGCTTTCAATTCTGCAATAATTGAAGACGCATAAGCATCCTGCTTGCTAATAATCAAAAGTATGCAATACTCCAAAATCCCTTTTCTCATCTGAGATTTCAAATTGTCGGTATTTGAATTTAAAACTTCCATAACCACAGATTTTAATAATTTGAATATTTACGAAGATTCTCTGCGGTAACGGGTAAACCATACATTTCACATTTCTGGGCAGCAGTATGTGCCAAAGGTGCCACAACCCAAAGTATCACATAAATCCAAAAACCTACGGAACCCATAAATAAAGCCACAAAGAATATCACTCTAACAAGCACCGTGTCTATATTGAAGAATGCGGCAAGTCCCGAACATACTCCTCCTAAAACTCGGTGATTAGGATCTCTATAAAATTTCTTAACACGGGGATATTCCGAATTGCAGGTCGTACCGTTTTCAAATTCATCACTCCCGTCGGGCATTCCCAAATGATTTACAATACGTTCTATCATAGCCAAATTCACCACCTCTTGACGAGAGGATAATGCTTCCGTTAACAATTCGGCAATTCTGTTCTCAAGTTCATCTATCACCTCCTTTGTAGATGCTCCCATTCCTGCTTTCTTACGGAAATTGGAAAGATACATGTCTAACCTGTGGTAAGCATCTTCATCTAAGATAAAACTTCTTCCACCTATTCCTACGTTCATAACCTTTTTCATGTCATTAAGATTTTTAAAGTACTATATTATTCTATCATCTTGTCGATGCAAAGATATAAATAAAATTTAGTACATTGCACAACATAGTACTAAAAATATTAAAAAAGTGCCGAAAAAAATCGACACTTTCTGTAAAACACTTTAAATCAGGAAATTATTTTTTAGTCCAAAGTAGTTCTTTTGCCCCTGATTTCATAGAAAAATAGCGTGCAAGCACAAAAAGATAGTCGGAAAGCCTGTTGATATAGCGCAATATATTACTATCAAGCTCACATTTTTCTCTCACATCCAATATTCTTCTTTCAACTCGGCGGCAAACCGTCCTTGCAATATGGCAAAAAGATGCAGCTTCACCACCTCCGGGCAGTATAAAACTTTTAAGAGGCGGCAACACACTATCAATCTTATCTATCGCACCTTCCAAAAAAGTGATGTCCTCATCCTCAACTGTCATGCTACGCTCAACTTGAGAATGATCGGTGGCAAGATGACCGCCCAAATAAAAAAGCACATTTTGTATGCGTATTAATTCCTCTATGCGCTCCGTTTCTTTTGCAAAACCGCGCAATAATCCCAAATAAGAATTCAACTCGTCCACTCCGCCGTAAGCTTCCAAACAACAGCTATTCTTTGCAACACGAGTGCCTCCAATTAAAGAAGTGCTACCGTCATCTCCGGATTTAGTATAAATCTTCATAATTAAACTTTTACGTAATACTTGCCTTTCTGCAATTTAGAATCTAAAACATATAATGTGAAATCATTCATCTGTATTTCAACCTGAGATTTCTCACTCATTATTTTCCCAAAATCTTTATTCATGGATTTTCTACGTACACCATCAAGCAACATAAATGTCCTCTTATCACGATTTTCTTCCAACTCACCTAACACTTCGGCTGCATAAGCATCATCCACCTTAAAATTAATAAAGAACTTCGGCTCATCAACACCATATTTATTGATCAATCTCTCCCAAAGTTTCAACAACTTTTTTGTCCTCTTAGTTTTTTCTTCCGTCAACTTCTCCGATACCTTTATATATACATAATCCTTTTTTTCATGAATAACTTCCGTTATTAACTCGTATACAAAAGGTGAATGCACTCCGAAACCTTTGTTGTTTCTACGTCCGAAAAAACTTTTCACCCACTCCGTCATATAAAGAAAGTTATGTATATAGCCACAAATCTACTAAAAATATTGTAATTTTGAATTTATTATATACTGTTAGTGGAAATTACGGAGTTAGACATAAAATTCCTTTCGGGCGTAGGCACAAAAAAAGCCGGCGTATTAGAGGAAGAATTAGGCATAAAAACATACGAGGATATGCTTTATCATATTCCTTACCGCTATGTTGATCGTTCAAAGATTTATCCGATTGCATCGCTAACGCCCGACCTTCCATACGTGCAAATCAAAGCCCAAATCAGAAACCTGCGCACGGTCGGCGTAGGCAAGACGATGCGTATGACTGCCGTTGCATACGATGAAAGCGGAGAAGTGGAACTTGTATGGTTTAAGGGATTGAAGTATTTACCTTCACAAATTGATAACGGTAAAACATATCTCATATTCGGTCAACCGTCTATATTCAATCGAAAAATTAATATAGTACATCCGGAAATGGACGATTTCGACAAAGCCTCCCAAATTCTTGTGGGCTTTCAATCGCTTTATCCCACTACGGAAAAGATGAAAAAGTCTTTTCTCAACTCAAAAGCGATAAACAAGATAATTCATAATATCTTCGGCAGCCTAAACGGGAAAATTCCGGAAACATTGCCCGACTGGTTCCTTAAAAAATATAATCTTCTCTATCTCCACGAATCACTCTACAATATCCATTTCCCTACTTCACCGGAATTGCTCAAACAAGCTATAAGGCGTCTGAAATTTGAAGAACTGTTTTACATTCAGTTGAATATACTGAAAATGAAATACCGTCGCAAGACATTCTTCAAAGGATATGTGTTCGAAAAGGTGGGTGATTACTTTAATAATTTCTATAACCTCTATTTGCCGTTTCCACTCACCAACGCACAAAAACGGGTAATTAAAGAAATCAGAAACGACTGCGGCAACGGAAGGCAAATGAACCGACTGTTGCAAGGAGATGTGGGAAGCGGAAAAACTTTGGTGGCACTTATGTGCATGCTACTCGCTCTTGACAACGGTTACCAAGCTTGTATCATGGCTCCTACCGAAATACTTGCCAACCAGCATTTCCAATCGCTTTCGGAGCAAGTGCGTCCTCTCGGCATTAACATTGCTTTGCTCACGGGTTCTACTAAAAAGAAAGAGCGTGAAATTCTGCATGAACAACTGCAAAACGGGAGTATACATATAATTGTAGGCACCCACGCACTGTTGGAAGATGTTGTAGCTTTTAAAAATCTCGGTTTGGTGGTAATAGATGAGCAACACCGCTTCGGCGTGGCACAAAGAGCAAAACTGTGGCATAAAAATACGGACTTGCCACCTCATATTCTTGTTATGACCGCAACTCCTATTCCACGCACTCTCGCTATGACTCTCTACGGAGATTTGGATGTTTCCGTCATAGATGAACTGCCGCCGGGGAGAAAACCTATAACAACCCTCCACACCTTTGAAAAGGACAGAGAAAAGTCATTCAAGTTTATCGCTCAGGAGCTTGCAAAAGGTCGGCAAGCATACATTGTTTACCCGTTGATTTCCGAGTCGGA
Source organism: Culturomica sp. (assembly GCA_031262745.1). Classification (GTDB taxonomy): domain Bacteria; phylum Bacteroidota; class Bacteroidia; order Bacteroidales; family Marinifilaceae; genus JAISHE01. The sequence goes on from JAISHE010000034.1 coordinate 18,932, forward strand.
GAAAATTGACCTGCGCAATCTGGAAATGGGCTACGAAATGGTGAACCGTTATTTCCTGCCACTCGGCTACTCAATTGCAATGGTTCACGGGAAAATGAAAAACGTCGACAAAGATGCCGAGATGCAAAGATTTGTAAGGAACGAATCCCAAATTTTAGTAGCAACAACGGTTATCGAAGTCGGTGTAAACGTGCCGAATGCTTCTGTTATGCTCATTGAAAGTGCCGAAAGATTCGGACTGTCGCAACTTCATCAGTTGCGCGGACGAGTAGGGAGAGGAGCCGAACAGTCTTTTTGTATACTTATGACCTCATTTAAGTTATCTCACGAATCCCGCCAAAGAATTGACACTATGACCGGAACCAATGACGGTTTTGAGATTGCCGAAGCCGATTTGCGGCTACGTGGTCCCGGTGATATTGAAGGCACTCAACAAAGCGGTTTGGTGTGTAATTTAAAAGTAGCCAACCTTGCAAAAGACGGAATGCTACTTAATGAGGCTTCACGTATTGCCTCCGAAATTTTGGAAAGTGATCCGGAACTCAAAAAAGAAGAGAATTCCCTGTTTGCCGTACAACTAAAACGTATCTTCAAAACAAAATTAAATTGGCGATTTATCAGTTGATACCATTATAAATGGATACCTTATATATAAACGCCACCACTAACAAAAGAGACTGCCCTTTCGAGCAGCCTCCCCCAAAAAACAATAACACAAATGATTATCACATCCTATCTATTATTTTCTACTAAAAGAATGTTTAATTATTAGTCGAAACCAATGACATGCCAAGTGTGTTGATAGAATTTTGATCTACAACAACCGTTTCGTTATTAGGCATATAAGTAAACACTTCATTACCTTTCAATTCGGCTACTTTCACTTTTTGACTGCCATCCATCAGATACCATACTTCTTCTTCGGGAAAATATTTGAAACTAATTTTCAAATCTCCGTTAGCCAAAGTCAAGCTATTTCTTTTCTTAATCATTTTGTATTGCTGACCTTCATACATAAAGTCTGATTCTTCAACAGCATTTTCATCCATTGCAAGCGGATTTTCTCCACTCCAAAATTCAATGGTGTTGAAGATCAAAAGGTCGCCCATAACTGCCAATTGATAAATAGGAATAATATGCAAGCCAAGGAAAACCAATTCCTGAAGGAACTTACCGTTTAATTCCTGATTCCAATCCTTAACTTTGTTAACCAAAGTAAATGAACCGATACATCCAGACAAACTCAAGGATAAAACAATTACAACAATCGATGTTGAAATTTTAGAAAAAATTTTTTTCATATTAAATTTAAATTAGTGGTTTATTATTTTTTAGCTTGTAACGAGAAAACAATTCGACATGTTTCACATTTGTTGTTTTTTTTCATTCTGCCGAGTTGAAATCATCATTCTCTTCGACATCAAAATCCGAAATCGGCTGCACCGGTTTAAAATTATCCGGCAGTAATTCTTCTTCTTCCGAAAGATACGGAAAGACATCCATAAAGTTCGTATCCGTCAAACTTTTCAACTCACAGGGCACAATATAAGTTTCAAGGCTTTTCTTCAAACGTTGCAACGCCACTTCTATATTTGCAGCAGCAATCAAATGATATTGCGAAGAGGATTTTTCCTTACCGCTGATTTCTTCCGCATCAATAATATCAACTTTCGCTTTATACCAGCGATCATCCGCTTCATCCTCGCTTTCAAGCAATTCCGTAATGTTGGATTTTTTAAGGGAAGTAATGTAGTAATCACCTCTAATCATAGATTCCAACTCTTTTATCACTCTACCTTCGGCTTCGGTATACGTCATGGCATCCAAAAGATAGGACTCCGTTACTTTTCTTTCACGTCCGTCCTCCATCATTTTTATGTATTTTACCTTTGCTTCAAACCAATTTGCAGTCATAATACTATATCCTTTTTAATTTTTAATAATCCTGCAAAATTAAACGAAAAAACGGTTTCATCAACTCAGACAACGGTCTATCTGCAAACTTTTTTAAGAGGGTTAGGGGTCTTATTTGGCGTGGGTGATATAAGTTTTGGCAGATGTACTCGAAGTTTTGGCGCATGTAATATAAGTTCCGGCGCATGTAATATAACTTTTGGCACATGTGCCAAAAGTTCAAACATATATACTCAATCGAAAATTATACTCGCAAGTAGAGTTTGCGAGCACTATCTTATTATTAATTCAAATTTCATAAATTATGAAACATGATTATTATATCCCCAAGAGGGATAGAGAATTTAATTCATGGCAAGACAATTGGTTTAAGACTCTCTTGCCGAACGCGGAAGCGTGGAACATTCCTGCTGTTGAAGTTACGCAACTCACCGAACTGAAATCAGCATGGGAAGCAGCATTTTTGCTTGCGGACGAACCATCGACCAAAACAAGTGTTGCAGTGCAGAACAAGAACAATGCTCGTAAAGAGTATCAGGATGCTATTCGTCACGTAGTGAACCTTTACATCACTTACAATGTCTCCATCACCGATGGTCAGAGGAGGGCAATGGGTGTTACGGTTCACAAGACGACACGCACTCCTGTTCCTGTTCCGACCTCTTTTCCTGAGGTAACGTTAGTCGACAGTAACACAACACGTCGTTT